>CAZURU010000211.1:0-9296 GCA_964623585.1 uncultured bacterium | reverse complement strand
TTTTCAGGCGTTGTTGATGTCATACAAAATGTCGCTATTCTTGAACCCAGTGGAAATGCACCCGCATCAAAATCTGATGTACCAGATGAATTAGCCACCAAGGCTGAAGAAGTCAGAGAATCACTCGTTGAAGTTGCTGCAGAAAGTGATGATGAACTAATTGAAAAGTTCTTTGAAGGAGAACTCACCGATGAAGAGATACAGAACGGACTCCAGACAGGTATCTCTGAAAATCAATTCACGCCAGTACTATGTGGTGCTGCATTGAAGAATATCGGGGTTCAACAACTGATGGATTTAGTCATAGCTTGTACGCCATCACCTGTACAGGGTGGAGCAGTAAAAGATGCTGAAGACGAATCTAACACCCGTGAACCTTCAACCGAAAGTCCACTATCTGCTCTCGTCTTCAAAACCATAGCAGACCCGTTTTCTGGACAACTCAGTTACTTCAGAGTCTACTCAGGCACGCTTCAAGGTGATATGCAAGTCATCAATTCAACGCGTGATGGAACTGAACGACTTGGGAAACCTGTCTACATGAATGGCAATCAGACCATTAATACACCAGGTGTAACGGCAGGCGATATTGGCGCATTGACAAAACTCAACAATACCCGAACAGGCGACACACTGTGTGACAGAGACGCACCTATTAAACTTCAAGGAATTGCGTTTCCACATACTGTCATCTCTTATGCCATTTCTCCTGCGCGTGAGGGGGATGACGAAAAACTCATTAACGCACTCAATCGGATGGGAGAGGAGGACCCCACGTTTCAAATTGAACGAAACGATGTCACTAAACAGTTACTGGTGTCAGGTCTCGGTGATCTTCACATCAATGTGAACCGCGACAGGATCGTAGAAAAATTTGGCGTTGAAACACAGCTCGCCCCACCAAAAGTTGCCTATCGTGAAACGATCCGTAGAAGGGTTCAGGATATACAAGAACGCCACAAGAAACAGTCTGGCGGTAAGGGACAGTTCGGAGAGGTCAAAATAAACATTGCACCTTTAGGTAGAGGTGAAGGTTTTGAGTTTATTGACAGTATTAAAGGGGGGTCAATCCCAAGCAACTATATTCCAGCTGTAGAAAAAGGTATCCGGCAAAGGATGGAACTGGGAGTAATTGCGAAATACCCATTAGTTGATATCCAAATTGACCTACACGATGGAAAATTCCACCAAGTAGACTCTTCAGATATGGCGTTCCAGATCGCAGGATCAATGGCATTTGCAACGGGTGTACAACAGGCAGATCCTTGCCTGCTAGAGCCGATTATGAACGTCATCATCTCTGTTCCGGACCAGTTTATGGGAAATATCATCGGTGATCTAAACGGCAGGCGCGGGCAAGTGTTAGGTGTGGAACAGGTTGGGAAGCGACAAGAAATTACGGCTTCAGTTCCACTTGCAGAGATGCTCCGTTATTCTATTGACCTAAAGTCCTTGACAAGCGCACGCGGAAAATTCACAATGGAATTTGAAAGGTATGAAATTGTTCCTGATGATGTCGCACAGAAAGTTATCGCCGCATCAAAAACTGAAGAGGAAGAAGCCTAAACATCTGACAAGTTCCTTTTAGTAACCGCACTTCATTACAGAATAGGCGTGTGTTAGTTATTGCATACGCCTAATAAGCGTTTCTCATTAGTTAGGACGAATCTTCAGTCCCGTCCGGCGATTAAAAAATAAATTAGGTCCTTCGTCTTTGAATCCCAACCCGGTGCGGTTTCCTAACCGCACCGGATTTGGACAAGAAACTGAAAATTACCTAATTATAAACTTAATCTTCTGGAGTACTGTAATGTCTGAACCTATTTCTATATACATTTCACACCTCTGTTGTGAGGGAGTTGCACCGAAACGGACGTAATAACATATACCGGCAAGGTATCGGAATTGGTATCAGTCAATCTACTTATTCTAATTTTTTGGAAGTTTATTTCTCAGATTCAAAACCTCGGCCAATTGTTAAAATTACTGTCTGTATGCTTGACCTGTATAATAATTATAAGAATTATTATAGGGATATGGTGGAAGCGGATAACTATGGATATGAGGGATACATTTGTAGTAAAATGGTCCCAACATACAAGACTGTATAATTGTTGTTGCGCCTATACCTTCAGTTAAAATAATTCTCTCGGGACAACGTTTACGTTCGTGTGAACGCCATTGACAACTGTAATCATTGTGACTACAATTAAACGGGCTTTTTACAAAACGAACTAAAGGATGACCAGGAACAAGATGGTTGCAGGGTGCAGTCAATGGGTTTACGCAATCTAACAAGGCTTGATGAGCAGATTTATATATAGGTTTAACCCTTTTATATTCTTTCTCCGCTTTCCCATAATTTTCTTTGGCTGTTTCATAATTATTTATAGTAGTATACCAAAGTCGATTATTTGAATTTTGGGCATTTATAGACGATTGAATTTGTTCCAATGCTTCTTCCACAGTCTCAGGTGCCTCCTGACTAGGTGTATTCGCGAACATAACTCCAAATGTGCCCCATATAGAAATTTTGGCTTGTTTAAATGCTTTCTCTGCTCTCTTGAATTTTTCTTCCGCTTCATCATAAATTCCTTTAGCAGCTTGAAATTTTTGATCTTCACCATAACATGAATTGCGCGGACTTAAGAACGGTTCAGAAGGTTTCATAGTAAACATTGGAATTTGGGTTGTAGTTGTGTCCTGCGCTATTAGTGGAATTGATGTGATTGCTATCAACAAAAAAACTAAAAGTATGTGTAAAGTCCTCATTGTAGTTCTCCCTTGTTAATTATCAGGTTGTGGTATTGGTGTGATGTCTATATATTTCTTTTTTTCCTCACTAATTTTAAGAACATTCGCTTCAAGTTTATCTGCTTTTACCTTAAAAGCTTCTAATCCTTCTTCAGTAAAATCTTCAGGACCTTGATCTAAAAAGTCGTGTAATACCTTTCGAGCTATTTCCTCTTCCTTATGTAACTCTTCAGTCTTAGCCATCCGCTGATAGTTTTCTTCGCTCCACATCTTTATTTCATGAACAAAGTTTCGAGCTCCTCTGAATTCCTTAACGTCGTCAGCTGGTATGAAATCAAACTTTGATGGATCGAGCTCGTGTAAATCTATGCTACCAGGCAAATGCTGTTCCGATTCCTGTTTAACTATCGGCACTTTGTCCCAATGGTTATGATGCCAAATCCACTTAAATCCCGGTTCTACAGGTGGTGGACTATCCTTTGTTCCCGGTTCAATAGGTGGTGGATTATCCTTTGATACCTGTTTATCCTTTCCTTCAAGGTGTTTCGCGTCTTGGGCAAGTTGTTCTTTGTACTTCTGCACATCTGACCACTGCCAGTAGATAAATCCACCTGCAGTAATCAGAAGTATAATGAGGATACCAAGTACCCATACCATTTTTTTAGACATGTCTATTCTCCTTTATTATAAAGAGTTGCCTTACTGTTCCGCTGCGTCCAGCGGACACGGCCAAATTCTATTTCATTTCGGACAAATCGGTTTCGGTTGGATGTCAAGGGATTGTCCTTCTTGACAACTATCATTCTAAAACGATTTCATTTTTCTGTCAACAACTTTTTTACGTTATGAGGAAATTTGACAGTTAGGGAGGTATCAAAAAACCCTTAATTGAATTTTCATAATCAGATGACTATTTCATTACTCATTTTTACTTGACTTAATTTTCAAAATCGTGTAACATTCTGTAAAATATTACATTTTTGAGATTGAAAAGAATGCTTTTTCAGACAACCAAAACAACTTATGAAATTTAGGAATTTGTTCAATATGAAAACCATCAGAACGCTAACCGTATTAATCTGTTTCCTATTTCTGTCATTAGGTTTCTTGAAAGCAGATACTTATCCATCACCTCGTACAGACCCATTAGATTTTACACCTCCCAAAATTAAAAACTTAGTAAAACCGATATATCCCAAAGAAGCAATGGAGGTTGGCAAAGAAGGTAAGGTTAAAATTCAAGCATCCATTGATATAAATGGAAACCCCCAAGACGTAGTAGCATTGACAAAACTCGGTTTCGGGTTAGAAGCAGCAGCGATAACAGCAGTAAAACAGTGTACATTTATACCAGCAACAAAGAATGGAAAACCGATCAAAAAGACTGTTCAATGGATCATTGAATTTAAACTTGAGTCTGACGATGCTAAAATGGCATATATTGATGCAGGCGAATTTCAGATGGGTAGCGAAAAAGGACATACTGACGAAAAACCTATACACACTGTCAATCTTGATGCATATTATATTGACAAACACGAGGTCACGAATGCTGAATACAAGCAGTTTATCGATGCAAATCCACAGTGGGGAAAGGAGCAAATTCCACGTGAATTTCATGATGGCTACTATTTAGCACATTGGAATGGGAACGACTTCCCTATTGGAAAAGATAAACACCCTGTCGTTTATGTCAGCTGGTATGCAGCGATGGCTTACGCAAAATGGAAAGAAAAAAGACTGCCGACAGAGGCTGAATGGGAGAAAGCCGCTCGCGGAGGATTGATCCGTAAATTATATCCTTGGGGCGACGAAATAAATCCAACAAAGGCGAACTACTACGACACTACCGACAAAGAACTGACACCTGTCGGAACGTACCTTATGAACGGATACGGTCTGTATGATATGGCAGGAAACGTAAGAGAATGGTGTCTCGATAGTTACATAGCTGATTACTATGGAAACTCTCCGAAACAGAACCCAGTAGCAGGGAGTGCAAACATACAAGAAACCGTAAAGAATTTCACCAATATGAAAACTGACCGTGTTCTGCGGGGTGGTTCATGGCTCAACAGTCAAAACAGCTCGCGTGTAACGAATCGCAGCAAAAGAGCACCAACAGATACGAATCCAAATGAAGGATTTCGTTGTGTGAAACCGATAATACCATAAGACCGTCTATGTTCAATGGGTAAATCGCATGGATGAAAAAGAGATACTCAAGAAAATTCAACGAATTGACATCCTCTCAAATAGGTTGGTAAACACTATCTTCGCAGGAGAGTATGAGAGCGTCTTCAAAGGACAAGGAATAACATTCGATGAAGTCAGAGAATACCAACCAGGAGACGAAATTAGAACAATTGACTGGAATGTTACCGCACGCATGGGACATGCATACATTAAGAAATTCGTTGAGGAACGCGAATTGGTGATGATGCTGATTGTTGACATGAGTGCATCAACAACTTTCGGCAGTATTACAGAGACGAAAGCGGAAATCGCAGCCGAGATCGCAGCACTGCTGGCATTCTCCGCAATAAAAAACAGCGACAAAGTAGGACTCATCTGCTTTACAAACGCCGTTGAACACTATGTTGCACCAGGAAAAGGGAAACGGCATGTCTTAAGGGTCGTTCGGGATATACTCCGTTTTCAACCAAAACAGAACGGAACGAATATTAGCGAATCATTAGCATTTGCAGACCGAATTCTAAAACCCCATAGCGTCATCTTTCTCATATCAGATTTTATGGATACAGATTATCAGAAGCAGCTACGCATTACCAGCAAACGACATTCCCTTATAGCAATCACTTTACAAGACCGAAGAGAAGTGGAAATACCTAACGTGGGTCTGATAGAATTGCAAGATGCCGAATCAGGAGAACGCATCGTATTAGATACACGTTCAGCACAAGCAAGAGAATTATATGCAGAACGAAATAGAAAAGCAGCCTTAGAACTGCAACACGTCTTTAGATCGAGTCAAGTAGATTCTGTTAATATCCGAACAGATGAATCTTATGTTTTACCTTTAATCCGTTTTTTTCGTCAACGTGCGACACGTTCATAAAACCAATTAAACAGTCCAAGTTAATCTTGCAGGTCGGGTAGAGCGAAGCGAAATCCGCCAAATGCCAAACGCGCATTTGGCGTTGATTTGGACACGTGATGATTATGTCTATCATGTCACCAGTTAATACTTTATTGGTGCTTCGCTCTACCCAACCTACTTATGCAGTCTTGACTAACCACTAAATTACCACACCGTAGCATAGGATAACTTTATAAAATGAGCAAAATACGGGTACACGATTTATCACACCATTTTTCGCAAAAAGGTGCACACTTACAGGTACTTAACAGAATCAACATAGACATCAAAACGGGTCAAATTGTTGCATTAATCGGTCCCTCTGGTTGCGGCAAAAGCACGCTGTTCAATGTTGTTTCAGGAATTCTTCCCCTGCAAACTGGTGAGATACATTATAATGAGAAACCGATACAGAGTAAAACGGGATTGTTCGGATATATGCAGCAGAAAGACCTCCTGTTACCCTGGCGGACAGTCTTGAGGAATGTACTTATCGGTCCAGAGATACAAAAGAAGCCTCTGAGTAGTGCAATCAAGGATGCACAACAACTCCTAATTCAACTCGGTTTGGAACGTTTTGCACAGAATTACCCCGCACAACTTTCGGGTGGAATGCGGCAACGTGTCGCTTTGATACGAACACTCCTATTTCGAAAAGATACGTTACTATTAGACGAACCCTTTGGTGCATTAGACGCAATGACACGCACAATGATGCAATCTATTCTGTTAGATTTATGGGAAAAAGAAAAACAGACAATCCTATTGATTACACACGATTTAGAGGAAGCACTCATCATGGCAGACAAAATATTTGTTCTAACAGCAAGACCAGCAACAATAAAAGCACAGGTAGATGTCACCTTACCACGTCCAAGAAGCGTTACAGATACCAAACTCATCAGATTCAAAAAAGATCTGTATGAGATGCTACAGGTAGAAATGGAAAAGGTCTTTGATGTGGAATCATAGTGTTGAACAATCTGATCTGGAGGAGAGACACTTTGCATAAAAAGTTATTATTTTTATCCCTATCATGCATTCTTATGTGTACGATGCTCATAGTTGGATGTGGAGAAGATGAATCTGTTGAGATAGAATCCGTAAATCCATCTGATGGCAGCAGTATAACCACAGATACAAAGATTACTGTGAATTTTAGTAGTACACCCATCAACCTCGTCGTTTCTCAAGGTGAAGTTAATACAACGGATAATACCATCACGATTTCTGGTCCTTTTGAATTAGGTGCGTTGGAAATTCAAATTACGTGGGACGGTGGCAATCGCACGTTCACTTACACCGTAGAATCACAAGTTTCAGAGGATGTAGTTCTCAAGGGAATGGTGTTAATCCCAGAAGGTGAGTATCAGATGGGAAGCCTCAGCGGAGAATTAGGTAATGTTGAAGAACCTGGACATACAATTTACATTGACGCATTTTACATTGATATATATGAGGTGACTAACGCTGATTATAAGGAGTTCATTGATGCAAATCCTGAATGGCAAAAAGACCGGATTGAGGATAACTTTCATGATGGAAATTACCTTGCTAACTGGACAGATAATTCATTCCCAAACACTAAAACCGATCATCCCGTGGTATCTATAAGTTGGTATGCTGCAGTTGCTTATGCACAGTGGGTTGGCAAACGTCTGCCGACAGAGGCTGAATGGGAAAAAGCAGCACGCGGTGGTGTAGAAGGTCAGCGATATCCATGGGGAAATTCTATAGATGAAGACAAAGCAAACTACACACTCAATGTCGGTCTTATCGGTAATACGACACCTGTTGGGGTTTATCCCCCGAACGGTTATGGTCTCTATGATATGATTGGGAATGTATTGGAACTGTGTCTTGACAGATATGAGAGAAACTTCTATGAAAATCCATCAAAAAGCAACCCAATTGGTGGAACTGATAGTATAGACGAAATCATAGAAAACTATCTAAAAATAGATACATCCCGTTCAATTCGGGGTGGGTCTTGGGTTGAGAGTGGGCAACCCCGTGTATGGATTACAAACCGTCGTGGTAATGAAACAGCCCGGACAAGTCTTCTGATAGGTTTCCGTTGTGTCAAATCACAAGGGTTGTAAAATATATCCCTTCATCTGCTGACAATCCGTTGTTGCTTCAGCGTTTCTATCTCTTGTGTGAGTGTTTCAATCTGTTTATCAAGCATTTGTTCTCTCCTGTACCGCTTTTGTGCTGATATACCCCATACAGTTACCCCGATAGCAATAATCGCCAAAGGAATACCAATGCAGGCAATGATAATGTTATTTTGTCTGTCAAAATTCTTTTGATTCGACTCAGAGTCCTTTTTGACAGTTTCTTTTAAATTCGTAACTTCTGTTTTTAGCACTTTTCCATCAGTTTTTAGTGTTACGATGTCATCCTTTATAGGTTTGATCTCCTCAATGACAATCCCATGGACTATCACCCGAATTTTATCAAGGTCCGTATCGGTTAACTGACCCAGAGTGGGTACAACTATTAAACAGAAAAATGTAGAGAGGGCAAGAATATTTTTCATTGTGTTTCTCCTTCTGTAGTAAATATACCATATATTTGTTTGTGTGTCAACACAAAATGTTAGGATGGTTACGTAAAGTTATACCAATTTTAATTATTATTCTTCCATTCTTCCGTAGGTTGGGTTGAGGAACGAAACCCAACATCTTGACCCATTATAGAGCAATACATGTCGCCAGTTAATATTTTATTCGCGTGCCTCTACACGACCTACGCAAATGGTATATTATAAAGTAGAAATGGTATTATTGTCACTACTGCATTCTTTCGTCAATTCATGCCAGAAGGAACGTGAAATACGATTCATGTTGTCATACATTGTGAAACTTCCTTATCCAATTTTTATCTTGACAAGCTTTTTGACTTATGTTAGACTCTTATCAACCATTATTAAAGTTTAACCGAACTCATCACGTTATTGCGAGGAAACTTTCTCATGAAAAACAAACTATCTTTTATTATAACTGCTCTTTTGATGATATTTGCAGTTACCTTAAACACCTTCGCTCAAGACTACACACGTTTCGGGTTACCCGAAGGTGCTAAAATGCGGCTTGGAAAAGGAAAAGTCCATAATTTTGCATATTCCCCAGTCGGTTCTAAACTGGCAGTGGCGAGTTCCATCGGTGTTTGGATATATGATGCACAAACAGGTGAAGAACTGGACCTTTATATTGGACATACATCGGAAGTCAATAGCGTAGCGTTCAGTCCGGATGGAAAAACAATCGCAAGTGGAAGTGGGGACAACACCACAAATGGAAGTGGGGACACCACCATCCGTCTGTGGGATATTGCCACAAGCAAAGAAAAGAGCATACTCTATGGACATACAAAGCTGGTCTGTAGCGTAGCGTTCAGTCCGGATGGAAAAACAATCGCAAGTGGAAGTTCGGACAAG
>CAZURU010000210.1:8613-9304 GCA_964623585.1 uncultured bacterium | reverse complement strand
TGTATGCTCGGTCGAAGCAGGTGTATCGGAGAGTGATGGAGGGGAATTTGAGGAAGGAGGCGATGGCGTTGGAGACGCGGCGGATGCTTAAGGAGAAGTTTCGGGAGGATGTTGGCCTGCTGGAGGAATATACGGGGCTACCGGTGGGGCAGTTTTGGGAGGATTTTAAATAATACCGAAACAGAATATCTTGCTTGCATTAGTAAAAACTGGAAAAAATGAGGGTACTTATATGAAACAGGAAATTTTGACGTTTGGATTGGCGTTCCTGGGAGGTGTACTCGGAAGCGGCATTGTCGTCAACATAAGCGTAACCCAGCAGTTTGGAAGGGTAGAAAAGGTGGTAACAGCACAGGTAGAAGAACGGGTACAACAGGTCGAAAATGAAGTGGCCGATTATAAAGAGGGTGAACGAATTGTAGTATTTGAAAACTCTGACCCCGATACAGGAGTACCCCGTATAGTGGCTAGAATCGAGGACTTTGATCACATACGCAATGCCATGAGAAGGCATTGATAACGATGATGAAAACGATAACGAATTGGGATACCTGATAAGAATTGCGAGCGCTAACCTGTTCGGGTTATGATCATACGCAGCCGTCAAGGTAGATACAATTATAGTGGACAGACGATACTGTATGGAATAATGAGCTTACGATCATGAAAACAGTTGCAACAATCAATTTCA
>CAZURU010000210.1:6212-8603 GCA_964623585.1 uncultured bacterium | reverse complement strand
CATAAAAATTGCGGGCGCCAACCTGTTCGGGTTATGATCACATACAGCCTTCAGGGTAGATATGATTATGATAGTGGAGAGATGGTCCTGTATGGAATAATGAGCTTACGATCATGAAAACAGTTGCAACAATCAATTTCAAAGGCGGCGTGGGCAAGACAACTGTTACTTGGTGTTTGGGAGACGTGCTTTCAACGTTTGGTAATTCTAATGTCCTTCTCTTTGACCTTGATGCTCAAATGTCGCTTACCCAGGCCGTTGCCCTGGATGCTGACGGGTCCTCGTCAGGGAAATTTGATAAATGGTACGAAAAGAGTATTAGTAATAAGAGGAATATTTTCTCCGTTCTTCGCCGACATTTGGAAGACGATCTGACAAAATTTGAACCTGATAATGGATTTGTCTACAGGTTGAAGAAAAACTATCACTTCGTTCCTTCAACCGAGCAATTGTATTGGCTTGAACTGGAAACCCCCGACACCGGAAAGGGGAAATTTTTCGTCAAAAATCTCTTAGGTCGAATCCAGAACTCCGGTAGTCTGCCGGAATATGACTATGTTCTATTTGATTGTCCGCCGTCATTTACACTTCTGTCGTACAGCGTTCTTACATGTTGCGACCTTATTCTTATTCCATTTAATCCGGATTTCTTTGCCGCCCGTGGTATCGGTTTGCTGATTGCCGGCTTGCGTCATCGAATACAACCACACCCATTACCGCGTCTCGGAGTATTTGCGAATCGAGCACGGACATGGGGCGGCCAACCTACAAAACTTGCGCGAGCCTGGATTAATGATGTTGAGGAAGCATGTAGACATGCCAGTGATCAAAATAATCTTGATGTCCGCTTTATGGATACCTGGATTCCTGATCGTACTTCGCTGCGCGATGCCATAACGAATCGTATGACGCCGAACGAACTTGTACATGAGTTCAGGTCGCTCTGGTCCGAAGCGGAGAGTATGCTATGAGTATTGATAAGAAAATATATGCCGATAACCAGGATGAACTGGAACTGCTGGCGCTTGAACTCTCGGAACTCAAAGGTATCCTGCGTGAATTGTCTCAACAGGTGCTACGGATAGAAAGACGGGTAAAAGCCGTATTGCCTGCGCCTCAAAGGCAGTCAAAATCAAATCCGCGTCAACGGCTTGATGAGAACACTGCGCGCCGTACCATCAATCGTTTGAGGGAACACGCCAGGAGCGGGGTGCAAATCGAAAGCGAGCTCAGGAACATGACAGTTAAGGGCGAACTGGCAGTTATGGCCAGGGAACTGGGGATGACAAACGCGAAGTTGCCGCCAAAGGATGATCTCGTACGTCGAATTTCGACCCGGCTTCGTCAAAGCGCGTCGGTTGTAAGTAGTATCCATGAAGGAGTACGGGAGGATAGTGAAGGTCTTCCTGACGAAGACGGGGTTGATACATGAGTCGCCGCTTAATCAGGGACAACGACAATATTCGAGATTTTTACGGAAGCATCCCGGAATCTTTATTCCGCAGCGTAAAGAGTGTCGATTGTTTTTAATTTTGTTGCTTCATGGGCGTTTGAGAAGTTTCATATCTTTGGGAGACCAGACAAAGTAATTTTCGAGAAGGTATCACCAGGGCTATGGGCCTTCTGTGCGGCCCGTCGAATAATTTTCATGATTGCTTGTTCCAAAAAAGCTCGCTCCTGTTCTGTATAATCTTTGCCAATTCCGGCCGCTTTTCTGGCATTTTGACCACCTTTCGTTGATGAAAGTTCACCAATTTTGTCTAGTACCGATTCCTCAATATTATATTCACTGGCAGCCTTCTTACGGAGGGGTCTCATTTTGGGCTGATGTCTTGTAAATGTCCCCTGCTGCCTCATCGTTTCCTCAATAAGGTTAAGACAAAAATATGTCATAGTCCCCAATGGTTCATTACCTTGACGGTAGCTCATGTATCGCTGATAGATTGTATTGACATCAGGATCGTTAAAATTAACTGCCGAAGGAAGCGAAGGGTATTTGCGGGCAAATTTAGAAAGAGAAGCCGAAGATTTTAATCCTCCGAATTTAGATGTAGCACTGAGATTTTTTTTGCCAGGTATTGGATTTCGGTCTATGATTTCTGCCCTTTCGAATTCTAAACGGAAGAAGTCAGGACCGCTCTCCAGGCAAGCATGAGACTGCCAATCACGGATATAGGCTTCGATAGCATCCCGGGCGTCCTGCTCAGTTCCGTAATGTATCTTCAACTTAAAACAGGCCTGATTGTCTTTGACATTCAGTATAAAAGCAGACCCTTCATGAACAAGTGGCTCAGCCTGGCTATAGTCGACTGATTTATCATGAATGACGCGATACAGTAATGCAACTACGTGAGGGTCGTTCATTTTTATTCCTGGTTTCAAAATGATTAA
>CAZURU010000210.1:0-6202 GCA_964623585.1 uncultured bacterium | reverse complement strand
GCGACGGGGTGCCTGGTGATTGCGGCGGCGAGCCAATTTTACGCGAAGTATGACATTGCGAAAAGATACAATATAAGCCAGAATTAGATTTCCTATTCCAACGGACTGGCCAGGATGGTTGCCAAATAAACCGACAAAAATCAATCTCACTCTTCTTGAATTGCATTGTGGTTGCGTATTTAACTGAATCCTGTCACTCGTTTCACGAACGACTGGAATTTCCGGACAACCATTTTGATATCGTCTGCGGCAACAGAATTCTGCACCACCTGAACCTCGATAACACCTGTCATGAACTAATTCGCGTACTCAAACCTGAGGGCCGTGCCATCTTCAGGGAACCGCTGGGACACAACTTGCTGATCAACCTCTACCGCAAGCTGACGCCCAAGATGCGGACCGAGGATGAGCATCCTCTTCTGGCGAGCGATCTAGAGACTCTTGCGGGATACTTCCATGAGGCGCGTTTTGACTACTATACTTTCTGCACATTACTGGCCGTCCCATTTCGGGCATTGCCGGGTTTCAAGGGGGTGCTCTCTGTCCTGGAGTTTTTCGACAGAATTCTTTTGCGTCTCCCCTTCATCAAGAGACAAGCTTGGTTGGTAGTTATACAACTGGACCGACCTTTAAGCGGTATTGTCAACGAAACGGTTAATAAGACGCCTTAATCAGAGTAATGAAGAATATGCTGTTTGTATGTCCGTTCAAGCACGTAATGAAGAAGACAGGGTCGTTTCAGTCACCAGGCCGGCATTGTTGCAGGAGTAATGATAGATGCATACTGCAATTCATCATCGACGTCGTATAGTTGGCGCTCAGAACAGGTTGCTCCGGCGAATCCGAAAGGAACTCCGCACCAGAGTCCCGGATGTCGTCGTCGGATTTCAAGGTGACCATGATAAGTTCCCGGAGGTGTTCACCAACAACAGGATATGGTTTGCGCATCAATTTCTGGAGAATAAGGGTATCCCGCGACATTGGAACGCTCTTGGCAGCGGACCGCCAGCGTTGCGACGCTCCAATAACATAACGGTGGAAGTCAACCCTGCAATTCATGGAGTGGACAGAAGGGTGGCCGGACTGTTCGCCGTCGATGACAAGACCGGTCACACCGTTCTCCTGCATCGCGGACGCATTGGAGGTGGTAAAAAAGGCATTGGGAAATCGTCATTCATAGAGTGGTACCCAGGAACAAAGGTAGAGTTTTTCGACCCCTCACATGACGATGGTGAGGAGTCGGCGATTCTTGTCGCCGATCTGGAATCAGGAGAATTCCTCACCCAACTCGAAGCCTTTGTCGATGTCGTACATAGGTTCAAGGTCTCGCTCAAGGTCGATGATCTGGCAAAGATGTCCGTTGCCGAGCTTACAAAGAAGGCCACCGCAGCTTCGACAAAGACGAAATCCTCCACCACGGTCAACGTTGTCTACACAAGGAACCGATATGTCGCGGAATTGGCAAAGCGCAGAGCGGACGGCATATGCGAATTATGCAGAAAACGGGCGCCCTTCACCAATACGTCGAACGAACCGTTTCTGGAGTCCCACCATATCGTCTGGCTTGCTCACGGGGGTCCCGATAGTATCGAGAACACTGTCGCGCTCTGTCCGAATTGTCACCGAAAAATGCACGTTGTGAACGATGCGAAGGACATCAAGAAGCTGAAACGTCGTGCCGGGAAGGTGGTCGGCGGGTAACGGTGCTGACTTGCCCCCACCGGGAGGATCAGCTTCTTTATAATCAGAAAGTTATATTAAGTGTCAAGCTTGGTTATTCAAATGACGTTTTCTCCCTTGCCTCGTCAGAAAACCTCGTTATCTCATCATCGGACAGCAGCCGCAGAATCACCTTTCGATAATTTTCTAAGCTCTCGCGCAGATCACCGATTTCCAGTTCAATTTTCCCAATATCCAGCAATTCTGACTGTGAACCAACCATCACTGAAACATAGTTAGCTCTATCTTCAGCCGTATTGGCAATCGGAAACATGAAGCGAATAAAAAGTGCGGCTCCAATACTGTGGAGCGAATTCGCACGCTCAAGCTTGTTTCCCACGACCTCCTTTATTCGTGCTTGTGTATCGGGGTCAATCACGGCCAGATGGTTTTGGCCAATTACGAATTCCTGTAAGGTACGAAGACGAAGGCTTTGCCGACACAAAATGACATCCCATCGTTTCAATGTTGAATCCGCCGATATTTCGTCCATTGACTTGATTCTGCGAATAGGATCTGGACCAGTTTCATCAATTAGCTGTTTTCCCTCCTCCACGCAATCTTTTATTAGGAAGTAGGTCTGCAACAAATCGAGTATAAGTTTCTCGCGACTCTTCGCTGATTTGTACATTTGAAAGCCGGAAATACAAGAATGGACTAGTTCTACAATTTGTTTTAGTTCTGCAAACATCACTTATCGCGCTATCCCCGAACCTATCCCCCCTTGGTCTTTCAGCGCATTTACCCAAAATGGTTTTTAGTGGCTACTCCCAAAATCTCTGGAGAAATCCGATAGTTGAAAAACACTCTGTAATGATACTGTTATTTTGAACTTAAATTATCAGCACCATCATTAGATACAGTAGATTGCCGACGATTTGTTAGCTTCTGCTCACTTAATATTTCATTTTCGATGGAAAGCTGCTTCTCAAGGTTGCTATTCGTAGTACCCAGAATTTCTGTTAGTTTGCTAAATGATTCTTCTGATGACTTAAAGCTATTATATGAAAAAAACGCAGTAAAAATTAAGGTTAGTAAGCCCAGACTGCGTATTTCACGGCAAAGCTGCCACCGATTACACGGCAAAGCTGCCACCCATTTCACACGAAAGCTGCCACCCATTACACGGCAAAGCTGCCACCCTTGAGGGAGGTAGATAGCCGGCGCGTTTGACGTGGATAACCACGGGTATCCTGTGTCCTTTTTTCCATTGAAAGGAGGAGCCGCAGATGCCTGCAAAGAGGTTGTCCATGAGAAAGATAAAAGAGGTTTTACGCTTGTGCTTGTCAGTCACGTGACCGGCAAGCGGCCGGCGGTGGTGATGTATGACACGGATGGCCGGGGAAGGGCGGTTTGAGTACCGGATCAGGGTTGCCTGCCGGAAAGCCGGGGTGCGTTATGAGGTTTTTCGGAAGGGGTCTGTTGGTTGGAGTGAGACATGACGTGGAATTTCAATATCAGGTTGAACTAATCTGATCCTATATTGTTTTACGTGATTATCCTTTAACAACGGGTATAGCACATCCCACGCGTTTTTATGGTTTTTCCTTTTAAGGAAGACTTCTTTTTGGATTAAACGAAAGTCTGGGGTTTGTGCTCATATTCATTATTGCAAGTGAGCCCAAACTTTTCCATGAAGATGTATCCGGCTGGCTAGGACTCTGAATTATCCAGCGAGATTCCCGCCCATCAAGCCTATACACGTCCTGGGCGGGTCTCCGGCTCTTATGCATGTCTGGAAAGGAGAATAATATACAAAAATCACTGTGCAAATAATCAGTGATACCCCGATTATCAGTGCCGCTTTAATCATGGATTATATATCCGGCCTGAGCTGAAGAAGAGTGCTGGTATGATAGTACAGCCATAAGGCGGATATCTATGTTCTGATAATGGCCCGTTCGCTCTCCATTGCTTTCCGAACTTCAACAACCAATCCAATATAAATATATCCTCCTTTGTCTTCATCAATGTTTTCCGGCATGAAGTAACGATCTTTTACTTCACAAATTTTCCTGTTGCCGGGTTCAAGACTGTGTTCTCTCGAAGGATACCAAGGACTAACGATAAGGTCGCCAGGAGCGGGGACTGTATTCCCCAAATCAGCCAGCGAATATTCTTCTCTATGATCTTCTAAATCACCGTCTTTATCACGTACCAATATCCTTACAGCATAATCTATTTTGGCCACTTTGCATTCTCCTGTTCGTTAAGTTGTTAATGGTTACTTCTAACATTTTCTTTCAGCCAATGTTAGAAGCAGGGAGCAAGGCTATCGCTTTCACGGCCCATGAAGTACACCCACTGCGCCCTGTCCCCGGCATTTTCAATTAGGGAATTAAAGCATCACAGATCCTTAAAGAGGGCGATTAAATATGCAATACCGCCTATGACAAAGAGGATACAGAGAAATCCGCGAATGGTGGAAACACCATGTAAATAACAAAGAAAACTATGAAGATGATTAAAAATTCCATTTCTCATGCTTCATGCGGGGCTTTCATAGCACGCTATTCGCTATGGCCTCGATAGTTTCTTCCTGTGATTCACTGACGTACTCGGAAGCAGGCTTATCTCTATGACTCTCTTTAGCGAGATAATAGTTGAACAAAGCGATGGTTTCGGCCACGGCTTTAGTGATCTCATCCTCGTTATCTACTAAGGTGCTCATGAATATTACTCGTGTGATGTCGCCATGCGACGGAACCGGTCTCCGCCCAAATCAAACACCGGAGCGCATAGACGCTGCAATCTGGTTATTTCAATATATACATCATCCTTTTTATCCTCGTAACCCATGGCGCAGAGCAGTTCGTTATAGCAAATTGCGTCCATCACCCGTAATACGGGCGGTTCTGTGGCTTCTATTTGCAGGCGTCTATCGGTGATTTCCTTAACCAGATCTTCTTGAGGTTCTTTCTTCCTCGCCTCCATCTCCCTTTCTAAATCAATAAATTGACGCGTCAGGTCCGCGTGCTGCCAAGCTCTTCCGATCAATCCAAACACCAAGCTAAACGCAGTAAGAGCGCTCACCAGCGCGGCAGGGAACCACTTGAGCCACGGCTCCCAATTTTCTCCGAAAATCCCGGCAAAGATTGCCGCAGTCACTGAACTGAGGACCGTAGCAATGAATAATATTAACTTGTGGCCTGTCTCGAAATGACTGCGGCGGCGCGCGTGGTAACGAACTGACCTGCGCACGTCGAACAACAGATGATCATAATCGTTCATTTCATCAGTCATATTGTTTCTCCGCTCGTTGTAAAACGCAGTCTATTTATTTTTTGGGCTTTTTATCAGGTGGTGGAACTGTGCGTCTTACTTTTGTTGGAGGGGGTGCACTCCGTTCTTCGCTTTTTCGTAGCGGGCGTTGTTCTCTCGCGGGTGGCCCTTGTTCTCTTCTCTCCGGTTTCCTTTTATCGTTCATTGTCATTTCCCTTTGTAATCGAGGCGTTTCCGCAAGGCATGAACATTACGATTGCCAATCCTGACTCTCATCCAAATCCATTTTTCCAGATCTATAATTGATTTCATAGGTTGTCCTCAGTCAGTTGTTCCTTTGATTATGGAGTTTGCAAGTTTACAATTTCAAGAGTAGAGTACCGATATGCCCCCTGTCAACACAAAAAATTGCCAAATGGCAAGACCAATTTCAGCATTGATGATTATAGTAAAAAGGCTATGCTGAACAAAACGACAGCGACATAACTGGCTAGCCTTCTCGTCTGTCTGGTACTAATTTGTTTTATTGGTAATTTTGTGCAAAAAGAATATCAATTAGGTAAATCGATGTGTAGAACGTTTCCTGTCCATCAAACAGAACCGACAATACGCTTGAGGAAGTTAGTCCTGTAGCGGTTCTCGGCTAGGAGCGAGGCGAGATTGTGGCAAGCTGGCACAGCAAAAAACTTGGTGATGGCGTTGAGGCCTTTAGACCAACCGAGGAGGTCCAAAAAGCATTCCTCACTCTGTCCATGGCAGGACAATCCTCGTTTGATACCGCAGTCTTCTCGCAATACGACTCAGAAACTAACGTAATCACCATCTACTTTACTCCCTCGGCTGAGTTACTAGCGAGAGCTTTTGGCGCTATTCCTTGCGAGAAGCCTATCCCTGAAGAAGGTTTCGGTTTGATGGTTGGTGATGACAGGGCACGGGAAGCGCAGTTCCCAGAGTATTATGCAAGCAGGCAAGAGAGGCGTTAAATCGCGAATAAGGTGCCGAGCACTGCTCACCCAAAGCATCCAGTATTGGGTCAGCTCAGACTAACCTGCCAGCGACTATTTGATCGATAGGAATCACTTATTATTCTGGAACGAAGAACAGAGGCACCCCAGTGGAGAAAATGCATTTAACATGAAGAAATTAAATCGGCTATCTGGAGATCGGTTTTAACCTTGGCTCTAATCCCGACTGAATACCTCGACACGACAGTCGCTTTGGGTATTGAAAAACATGACGGGAAGGTCCAGTTTACAGGAAC
>CAZURU010000209.1:1143-9329 GCA_964623585.1 uncultured bacterium | reverse complement strand
CGAGTAAACGTGAGTGTACAGAATGTAAAAATCGATACAGGACCTGTCTTAAGTAGTCAACATTTTGCTCCCATACAATCGACTTTTGCCCCTGCCCCGGGTGAATTGGGCAAGTTGGATTCAAAACAAGGTTCGGACTTGTTTCTCAGACTGTTGCGATGTGATGCCATCGCCAACGGGCTTGGGCCAAAAGATGTCGTATTGTCATCAAACATCAACGCACCGGATGGAGGGATTGACGCAAAAGTAGAAAATTCACCGACCTCCGGTTCTTTATTGGAAAAGGGCAACACGTATTATCAAATCAAGACAGGCGAGGATTTTAAACCCTGGCAACCCAACGCTTTGAAGAAAGAATTATTTGGAAAATCGAACGCCACACCGTCAAAACAGCGATTAGGCAGTGAGGTAAAAAACTGCTTCGAAAAAAACGGGACTTATGCCTTGGTTACTTTCGGATATAACTTACTACCGGCTGAGCACACAGATATAGTCAAACTTCTAACAAATTTGTTCAATGAATGCGATTATGCCAATCCAAAAGTACGCGTATACGGACAAGGACAGGTTGTCGGCGAGCTGGATAAATACCCTTCAATCTGCCTTGATTTAATCGGTCTTGACGATGGTGGGTTTATGTCAATCGAAGGCTGGCGCAACTATGCCCAAATGCAAGGTAAGTTCGAACTCGGAGATGGGCAGGAGACCTTAATCAAAGACATAAGAGCGGCTCTACAGGAAAATGCCGTTCAACATATCCGGATCATCGGTGAACCAGGTATCGGGAAAACCCGATTAGTGCTTGAAACGCTGGATATTGATGAAATCAGACCAGCGGTCGTCTATGTGCCGACCGGGGAGGATTTTCAAAAGAGCAAATTATTTAATGAACTGTTGAAGCCTGACAGAACCTATTCCGTCACATTGGTGATTGATGATTGTGATAATCGTGATAGGGCGCAGATCTGGTCGGCATTGAAGGGTCGGAGCAATATTAAACTAATTACGATTGATCATGGACCTGAGGAAACCTATGACAGCGCCATGCGGGTATACCATTGCCCCCAGCTTCCGGAAGAGCAAATCAAAAATATCCTGTTCAGTTATCTCCAACAACAAACGGATTTAAGTAATTGGGCAGAGTGGTGCGAAGGGTCTCCTCGTGTCGCTCACTTGGTTGGGGAAAATCTGAAAAGTAATCCGGATGACTTATTGAAATCACCCGCCGACGTTCCTGTATGGGAACGATTTATCATTGGACATAAGGAGATGGAAAGCCGTGAAGCGGAGCAGTACCGGACGGTACTGCGTCATATCGCGTTATTTCATCGATTCGGATTTGAACCACCGGTAAGTGATGAAGCTAAATTTATTTCCGCTCTGGTTGAACAAGCAGACACAACTATCACCTGGAGCCGATTCCAGCAAATTGTGCAGCACTACAGGGAGAAACGCATATTACAAGGGAGGCACACGTTATTCATTGTTCCAAAAATGTTACATGTGTATTTATGGGTACAGTTTTGGAAGAATCATGGCCGCGGAATTCAGTTTCAGTCCTTCCTGGAACAAGTTCCCGAGAGTATGAGGCGCTGGTTTTTACAGTTGTTTATATATGCTGAAGAAGCAAAAGAGGCTCAATCTGTCGTCAAGCAAATATTATCACCATCCGGGCCATTCTCAGACCAAGGTTTCTTAAAGTCAGAAGTAGGTTTACGGTTCATAAACTACCTTTCCGAAGCTGACCCGGCTGGAACGCTAGATTTACTGGAAAGAACAATTAAAACATGGTCACCTGAAGAATTTTATGCTTGGCATAGCGGGCGTCAGGATATTGTATGGGCATTGGAAAAGATCGCAGTCAGGGAAAATCTGTTTGGCCGCACAGTATCTGTATTAATACCCATGGCATTGACAGAAAATTCGAGTCACTCAAATAACGCCAAAGGACTGTTACTCAGTTTATTCCAAGTTGGGTTAGGGTGGGCCCCAACGCAGGCTCCTCCTTCCGAGCGCTTTAAAATCTTACGGAAACTGGTCATAAGTGATGATGCTAGTCGGCGCTCCCTGGGGCTGGAAATGTGTGAAAAGTGGTTATCAGATCACGGTGACTCTCGCATAGTTGGCGCAGAGTACCAAGGAGCAAAACCACCTATCGAATTCTGGCGTCCTGAAACATACGGTGAACTGTTTGACTATTGGAATCAGGTATTACAGTTTTTACGTACAGAAATGAAGGGGCTTGAGTTAGTTGAACGTAATGAGACTACAAAAATACTGGTTAATGCTGCCTATGGATTTGTACAGGTCGAAGCCATAGCTAATGAAATATTGGATATCTTATTTGAGCTTGCTGAAGACAAGGTTATTGATCGTAATCCACTGATTCAATTCGTCATAGAAAATCTGAATCAATCAGATGATGCTCTTGATAAAACAATTCTTAACAGAATACGACAATTGGATAAAGTGTTAACCGGCACGTCACTTTGGGAGAGAACCATCCGCTACATTCTATCGAGTAGTGATCTAGAAGACTATAAATTCAGCAGGGGGGAAGTTAAGGAATCAGGTCTACCCGGCAAAAGAGTAAAAAACCTGGCTGAAGAATACACTAAGGACCTTAATATCTTCTCGGAATATTTACCAGACCTGGTTACGGCGTCCGGCTATCGTTTATCTGATCTGGGAAAGGAATGCGGAAAGCTGGCCGAGATAGAACTTGACGAACCAATAATTAACTATATCGAAACCAACGGTGATAAATGTAACGGACAATTCTTTGGAGGCTATCTTTCAGGTGTTCGCACACATAATGTCGTTCGGTACGAAAACCTGTTTCGCCGTTTATTAAATAATCAAGCAACTCGAAAGATCGCCTTAAAATGCATGCGGTACTCTGGATTTACCCAACTAATCATGCAGGATATGTTAGTGATGTTGAAGGACCTGCAATTAAAAGCTTGTGATTTTGAGGGATTCGCTTTTATGAAGGATACCAAGGATATATCAGATAGTTTGTTTCAACAGGTTATCAGGACTCTTCTGGCTCTTGATGACGATACTTCAATCAAGATTTGTACAGAAGCTGTCCACAGATATTACTTTGATGAAGAAGCCAAAGGCGAATTCCCCGAAGATCTAATTTTCGACATATTGAGCAAAGCGCCTTCAGATCATAGACGTAATCAAATGCATGGATATTATTGGGAAAAAATAGCCAGGGAATTTCTCAGGAAACATCCACACCGAAAGATTGAACTGTTTAATATAATTGTGCGTGAAGGGGGAAGAATCTCACATTATGGTAATGCACGCTATAAGGCTGAACTAGCTGATGAGCTCGTGGAGACCTATCCTGACGAATCATGGAAAATAATTTCAGAACTTCTTGAAACCGAACCAACAAAGCGCCATCTACTTATTTCCTGGTTGGGTGATAGTAGCATGGGAGATACTCGAAAATATGGCGCCATCCGTAATATGCCAGCGGGGGCTATTATCGACTGGGTGAAAGCCGACTCTAATAATCGATGCTGGTTAATTCAAGGATTTCTGCCAAAAACTTTGCATAAAACAGACGGTCAGTTGACTTGCTTATTTATCGAAGAATTCTGCGATGACGCAGAAATATCTGACAGCCTTTTTGTATATTTTCTTTCGGGTGATAGGAGAGGACCTGAAAGTGAGTACCTGTCTGGAATACGGGACGCAGCAAGGCATTGGATGGCAGATATTTCGTCTCCCAGTATACAAGTCTGGTTAGGAAAATTCATTGATTTTCTAAATGATCGAATTGAGGCAGCTCAAATCCGAGAGGAACGCGAATTCTAGTCTTTCCCTTCATAACGTGAAAGGAATATTAACGCCCAGAGCAAGTTTCTGTGAGTTGAAAAGTATGATGAACCAAGGCGAAGCAAGGCGAAACAGGCAAGGCTAACCAGCCACCAAATTCGCAGTGAGCCTAACTTTGGCAACAGGGCGCCTCGTTCATGAGTCAGAAGCCGTCTCATGGATACCTGCGATTTTCACCTGATGTGATGAAAGTTTAAAGTGAGGAAATAAGTCTAATGATTGATTTTTCGAATTTGCTTATAGATAACGATGACGATGTCATCGACCCGCGTGAGATTTTCATGACGTTAAACCGCGATAAACGGTTTAATTTCCCGCGCGACATTCAAACTGAAGTGTTGAATGCTTGGTTTGACGTGCGTACACGCAGCGACATAATTATTAAATTGAATGTGGGTAGTGGCAAGACCGTGGTTGGCCTGCTTATATTACAAAGCTCGCTTAATGAGAAACTCGGACCATGCGTATATATTTGTCCCAATAATCAACTAGTTAATCAAGTTATGAATGAGGCTGGATTGCTCGGTATTGATGTGACTGATGAGCCGCGCGACTCAGGATTCTTAGCTGGCGAACGCATATGTATTACCACGATTCATAAAGTGTTCAACGGTAGATCCGTCTTTGGTGTCGGCTCTAAGGGAGTAAAAATTGGGATCGGTTCACTGGTTGTGGACGATGTTCATTCGTGTATCGCTGCAGTGTCCAAGCAATTCAGAATTTCATTACCCAATACTCATCCTGCCTATGTGAAGATATTTAATCTCGTCGCTGAAGGTCTGAAACGACAAAATCATGCCAGCTACCTGCAACTCAGAGATGGTGATCCTCAGTCGATGATGGAAGTGCCGTTCTGGACGTGGCAAAAAAAGGCGGACGAAATTACTGAAATACTCCATGAGCATCGTGAGACAGATGAGCTTATATTCACTTATTCTTTGCTCAGCGAGATAGTTTCACAGTGTCGATGTATTTTGGGAGCAGAATGGTTGGAAATAGAACCAACTTGTCCGCCGACAGATCAGGTGCGCGCATTTTCAAAAGCAAGTCGCCGGATATATATGACGGCAACTTTGTCCGATGACAGTGTATTGGTAACACATTTTGGCGTAGACGCTAACGTGTTAGAAAATCCCATCGTTCCGGTCTCATCCCAGTTTATTGGGGAGCGGATGATTTTGATGCCGCAGGAGATTAATCCAAACATCGAGTTGTCCGAAATCAGGAACTTGCTCATAGAACTCTCAAAAAAGGAAAATGTGGTTATCATCGTCCCATCAAGTGCTGCCGCTGATACCTGGCAGGACGACGCGGCACAGGTACTAATGTCAGAAAATATCGTTGAAGGGGTCAAAAAACTGAGCGCTGGTCATGTCGGCCTCACCGTACTCGTGAACCGCTATGACGGTATTGATCTGCCGGATAATGCATGCCGGGTTCTTGCTATTATCGGCTTACCTGAAGAATCTTCTTTCTGTGAAAGATCCGATATGGTAGTTATGACGAATTCCGAAAATGCGCTTCGGCGCCAGATACAGCGAATTGAACAAGGCATGGGACGAGGCGTTCGGTCGAATGATGACTATTGTGTCGTTTTGCTTTGCGGCGCTAAGCTGACAAGTCGAATCAGGTCCAGGAAGGGTACAGATATGCTAATGCCGGCAACTCAGGCCCAAATGGATTTGACAAATAGACTGGCCAAGCAACTGGCCAATAGCAGTATTGAGGAGCTTCATGACGTTATTAGCAGATGTCTTAAGCGTGACCCTGAATGGGTAACGGTCAGTAAGAAGTCGTTGTTGAAAATAGAGCCCGACAAAGGGCTCAAGCTATACAAATGGGCAGTTTCCTTGCGGACTGCTTTCGACAAGGTAAGACAGCATGATTATGTCGGGGCTGCCAATAGCTTGCAGATGGTTATAGACAAGACGAACGACAGGGATCTCAAGGCATGGTTGACTGTTCGTCTTGCCGAAGTAACGCATCCATTTGATCCGGCACAAGCTCAGAAAATACTGGTAAGCGCCCAAAAGTCAAATTCAGGTGTTTTGAAGCCTATCAAAGGGGTGACATACCAGAAGTTGAGGCCAGCAACTCGTGAGCAAGCTGCAGAGGCACAACAATTTCATAATGAACGATTTTTAGAGGCTGTAGACAGGCTATTAGTAACAAAAGAGCTACTGGACGACCTGACATTCGACCCAGGTCATACTGATAAGTTTGAAAATGCTATGGCCAGCATCGCATACATGCTAGGGATTGGTTCACAGCGCCCAGAACAGCAGCTTGGTGAAGGTCCAGATAACCTATGGTGTTTCCCAGGCGGAGAATTTATTGTCATTGAATGCAAAAGCGGAGCGACCTCTTCGCAAGGCATATCAAAAAAAGACCTTGGACAGTTGGAGCAATCGATTACTTGGTTCAATAATAAATATACTGGGTCGGCATCAATGACACCGATCATGGTTCATCCATTAAAAACATCCGGCCCTGGCGCAACGAAAATTTCTGGTGCTCGTGTAATCACGCAAACTGAACTGACAAAACTGAAAGATGCATTTGAAAACTTCAATAAGTCATTGGGTGACGAAAATATCCTTAATGACGTAAAGCGTATCTCGGAATTATTGAGTGAACACAAGTTCACATCGAAGGCGTTTATTTCAAATTACACCGTCCCGATGAAGTCAAAATGAAATATCACATCACTGCGATAGGCACAGATGAGATTATCCATAATAACAATATTGCTAAGGTGATTTATTTGTCCTCAGTATAAAGGAGATAACGATGACTAATAGAATTACTGCCAAGCGTTTTTGTGATGCCTTCCGTGATCAGTGGAACGTAAAAAAGGAGAACGCCGATTGCATTCTCAATGCCTATAAAAAAAACGGTACATGGACAGAATTCATGTTAGGAACGAAAGAAACTTGTGAAGGCTCTTTCCTCCATCAAATATCAGAACAGTTAACTTTGCAAATGACGAGAAATTTGTACACCTTGGATATCGTGTATTACAGAAAGGAACCCAACCTGTACAGCCCAGGCTCATATCCCGCCTGTCTTGATACAATCATTGAGCATGAAAATCAGGATAAAGTAGAGGAGGAAATGTGGAAACTACTTATTTTCCGGTCACCACTAAAAATATTGATCTTCTACGATTATCGGGAGGATGAAAAAAAGCGGTTAGAAAAAAAACAAACCTGGCTGCAAAAGAAGCTAT
Source organism: uncultured bacterium (assembly GCA_964623585.1). Lineage (GTDB taxonomy): Bacteria > Poribacteria > WGA-4E > WGA-4E > WGA-3G > MSPOR6. The sequence continues at coordinate 2,245 of CAZURU010000209.1, read as the reverse complement.
ACAAATTATTAGATATGGGTGAGAAAGTTGATGCCCGATGCCGGGAAGCAGAAAACACTGAATATCTTTTCCTAATAGGAAATCGTGACTCGAAGTGGCAACTCCCCAAGTGGCGATATTTGACTGTAATTGCCGGCCATTTTGGCGAAGTAGACGAACTCATATTACATCCGTTGATCTGATAAAAGCTATTCAAGATTTGTAGGCCGGAGGTTCCAAAAACCATCTCCGCACAAAATACCCATACATGCTGAAATCTCAAGCCAATAGTAAAAAAACCTCTAACGAGAAATCGCTGACAATACCAGACAATGCCGGACGCGCCGTCGTCGAGAGTGAAGCTGTTCTTGCCTGTCGCTTGCTGGGTACTGATGCATTCGTGAGGTTTTGCTCGAAACGTGGTCTCAAGATTAACCGGGAACGCCTGATACGTTTGGAACGGTTGGGATTATTTGCTCCGGTGTTTCGAGTAGTGACACCAAACGACGACCAAGCGTTATTTGACATCCCAATACGTAAAGAAAATAACTGGTTCAAAAAAGGCTGGGCATACGATACAACCCGCGTTCCTCAAAACCATATTGTGCCTGCACACACAGACAGGGAACAGGAAGGATACTATTCTGTTTTTCAGGTTGAATACCTCCAAGTCGTTCTAACTGAAATGACACTTCAAGTTCAATTTGACGGTTATCTTGATCGGGAAGATGGTAAAGCAATTGACTGGCAAAAAAACGGTACGCGGTGGACGAAATTTATTGAGCAATTCTCTATAGGCTTGCGTAATCATGAATTCCGTCGAGCGATTGCATTGTTATGTCAGCATATATCAAATCGGTATTATCCTCAGACACAAGGTGATATGCGAACAAGGCGGACTTCACGCGGGCACTCTTCCGATCGCTGGATTACCGTTAATACTCTCAAGTGGGACTGGGAGACAGAGGCAGGTCGTTGGAACCCCAAAAAAACAGAAAAGCTGTATGGCCTGACACCGGAAAAGTTACACCATGCCTATGAAACTCTAGCAATGGCACAAGCAGAGTGTGACCCTATCGACCCCTGGTATCAACTCACGCAGTTCATTTCTCTGCGCGAGAGG
>CAZURU010000209.1:0-1110 GCA_964623585.1 uncultured bacterium | reverse complement strand
TGCTCTGAGAGCGGAGACTCTTCGAGCCGGGGCACACATGCTTCGGCTTTTATACAAGGATTTGTATAAAGATGAATTGCCGCATCCTAACGAAGTCACCCGGACCATAATCAATCACTTTCCGGAGTTGGAAGTACGGCGCGATACGCGACGATATCTCGAATTTGTCGCAAATCGATTCGGTATCAATCCCCAACCCAGGCTCTCACTCATAGTAGAGGGAGAAAGCGAAGAAGTAGCTGTGGTGCAGATTTTTGAGGAGTATTACGGTATTCACCCTGGAATTTTTGGGATTGAGATTATTGTGTTAGGAGGAGTCGATGTTGCTACAGGTAACAAAGAAGATCGTTTTCGGGCGATTTTGAGGTTGATTGATTATCTGCATCACCACCAGACTTTCACATTTCTTGTCCTCGACAATGAAAACTATGCGACCAAGCTCAAGAAGGAAGCAGAGAAGGCGAAATCAATTCACAGTGACCGAAGATATGTGACTAGACCGGAGTATATACAGATATGGAAGGACTCGTTCGAGTTCGATAATTTTTCCTGCACTGAAATTGCCGATGCTTTGAATGAGTTAGCCCTAGGCCATGCGACATTTACAACTAAAGAAGTGTTGGATGTCAAAAAACAACACAACTCAGGTTCCGGGCTGAAGAAACTCTATAGAAATAAAGCCAACTATGATTTACAGAAATTAAAACTGAGCGAGATTCTTGTCCGGAACATGATCTCACCCAATGCCAAGCGTAAAATCGAGAACCGGCCCATCATCAAAACCTTGAACCGGGTCAAGCGTCTTGCTGCCCGAAATCCCTTACCGGTTACACAAGAAATATGGGAAGCGAACCAGGCTTCGAAATATTTCGGCAAGAAGCGTAGGCCACAGATATTGAAAAAGGGTAAAGCGAAGGTTCCCTGATAGAGATATTGAACCAGGAATTTTAATTAAGACTGACATTCATCCAATAGTCTTCGAATTCTCTACACCGCCACAATCGTCTCCGTATCACCAGCCGCCAGTGCGTTCATGTATGCCAAGACAAGGTCTTTAGCCCGGATTTCTCACCACGGAATAAAATAAGGCCGCGTCCTATGGTATAATGT
>CAZURU010000208.1:6530-9341 GCA_964623585.1 uncultured bacterium | reverse complement strand
CTCTACACGACCTACGCAAATGGTATATTATAAAGTAGAAATGGTATTATACCAAATCGAATTGATCAATTACCATTATTGTCTTTTCGCATGTCGGGTTTCGCTTCGCTCTATCCGACCTACAATTTAACTTGGACTGTCCATTAGGTCTTTCAGGATAAAAGGACGAGCGTGATCAAGTCATCTAATCCAACAAACTGTACCGATATATCACCGTATGTTTTGGTGAAAGGTGTATCAACATCATGAGAAACGACGAAGTTCGGACCTTCAGGATATTGTCTACGAAATGTCCTGAGTTGGCTTGCAGAAAAACCTGATGCAGCCCATTTGCACTCTATCGCTACGGGTGACTCTCGGTTTGGCGTTAACACAAAGTCCACTTCATGCCCCCTTTTGTTTCGCCAGTACTTCACATCCCTTGACTGTGTTCGTGCCATGATCTCATTCAAGACGAGATGTTCCCACAGAATGCCGAGATCATCTTGCCGCAATTGCGTCCAACCTTTGTGATAGCAGACCAGTCCGGTGTCAAATCCATAGACTTTCGGGGCGGAAACAATTTCGGTTGAACGTCGCGTGCTGAACGGACGAATGACATTGACAACAAAGGTAGCTTGTAAGATGGACAGGTAGTTTGATATTGTATTCCGATTAACTTCACACGGTGCTGCAAACTTGGTAGCTTCAAATACCCCACCGCTTTGTGCCATAAGGAGTTCCGTGAATTTCATGAACGAATACCGTCGTTCAAGTCGGAACAATTCTTGAATGTCTTTTGCCCAATAGGCATCTACCCATTCTTGAAATGCATATTCAGGAAACTCGTTATCAAGAAAGTATGGGGGTAAACCACCGTGGAGTAGACGGTGGTTAAGGTCTGTCTGTTTGAATTCCACAAGGTCTATGAGTATCATCGGTGTCAACCATAGTTCTATTTTGCGCCCAGCGAGTGTGTCTCTAAACTTTGCGCTTGCTCCCAGTGTGGATGAACCAGTTGCGATTATTTGAGTTTTCGGGTAATGATCCGCTGCGATTTTGAGTAATTCTGATGGGTTAGGAAGCCGATGTATTTCGTCAAGGACAATACGTTTGTTAGGTAAAGAGTCAAGAAACGCTTGCGGGTCATCCATCAATCTTCTAACACGGGGAAGTTCACAATCAAAATATTCAATGTCCGCAAGCGTCTGACATAGGCACGTCTTTCCGACACGTCGTACTCCTGACAGCCACACGACAGAACGACGTTCCCAAGCAGCTTCTATGCAGTTTAACCAAAATTCTCGTTTTATCATATAGGTATTCTAACATAAAATGCTACCAAATGCCACCTCTATTTACATATAGTAGCACTATATGTTAGTCTGAATCTCTGACAGCACTATATTATAGCACACCATCAGCATCAGAGAATCGCAGATAAACGCCTTCAAACTGTCTACTAGCAACGATTCCAGAACTTTCGCGTATAGCGTTATGTGTGTATTGACCCAAAGGTTGCCATGGTGGCGTGCCAAAGTTAACAGGTTCTTCTGCTGTAATGGAAGTAACTGCCAACAAAAGAATTAACAGGTAGAGTAGCAATTTCATAGTGTCTTAACCTAAAATCTACAATCTGTGTTCTTCTACTGACTAACTTCAATGCCTACATGCAAAGTTGGGTTTTGGTCAAGCAGACGTTGAACTTGAGACAAATCCTGAATTGGATTGTCCTTAAGATGTAAAGTCTCTAAATCCGGCAATTTTTCAAGTGAGCTTATGTCCTCTATTTGGTTGTCCGCTAAAAACAGAACCTTAAGATTTGTCAATCCAGCAAGCGGTGTGATGTCGCGAATCTGATTTTTGGTAAGTACTAAACGTGTGAGTTGATTCATTTCGGCAAGTGGCATAATATCAGTGATTGAACAGTCATTAAGGTTTAATTCCTTTAGATTTTGAAGTTTGGTAAGGGATGAAACAAGTTCAGCGAGATCACTAAGGTTTTTACCTTCAATACCTAACGCTGTTAATTCTGGCAATCTTTCAAATGGTGGCAGATCACCGTTTTCATCACCCTTAAGATGCAATCTAAAAAGACCTTTTAGTTGTGTAAAGGGAGTGATGTCTTGAATATGATTATCGTCAATAATTAACTGACTAAGTTTTTTTAATGATCCAATATTTGTAAGATCACTAATCTGATTCCCTGCCAACCAAAGTGCTCTAAGTTCAGTCAGTTCCGCTAATGAGGGTATTTCGGTAATTCTATTATCTGACAGATGTAAGTTACCCAACTTCGTTAACCCAGTTATTGCAGTAATATCCGTAACATGATTTTTGCTAATATCTATGCTGAGAAGCTGCTTCAAATCTCCTATAGGTGTAATATCTCTAATCTCGTTGCCTGCAAGCCTTAATGCAGAAAGCTGTGACAAGTTCTTGACAGGTGAGATATCGAAAACCTGATTACCATTTAACCTAAGAAAATGTAAGTTATTTAGTCCTGTGAGAGGAGTGATGTCCCTAATTTGATTGTTTGTAAGGCCTAAATCGACGAGTTGTGTCAATTTAGTGAGAGGGGTGACATCACTAATCATATTGTTATGTAAGTCTAACCATTCTAGACGTATCAGTTCTCCAAGTGGTGTAATATCATGAATCTTGTTATTATGGATCTCTAACGACACAAGTCGTGTAAGTTTTTGAAGTGGTGTTATGTCACTAATTTCGTTATTGTAAAGTGATAATCTTTCAAGTTGCGTCAGTTTTCCAAGTGATGTTATGTCACTAATTTCGTTATTGTAAAGTGATAATCTTTCAAGTTGCGTCAGT
>CAZURU010000208.1:0-6430 GCA_964623585.1 uncultured bacterium | reverse complement strand
TTTCCAAGTGATGTTATGTCACTAATTTCGTTATTACTTAGATGTAGCCATACCAGATGAGGTAGACCCTCAAGATACCTAACAATTGGAGCAATATCTTTAATTCCAGCATTCTCAAGTTGAAAATCACTAAGACGTTCTAATTTACCGATTGGACCGAAGTCTTCGATTGGGTTTCCTGCAAGTCTTAAAGTCCTAATCTCAGTCAATCCAGACATCGGGGATATATCCTTGATCAGATTATCTGAAATATATAATTTCTGCAGTTGTGTCATTGCAGCAATCGGTGATATATCCTTAATCTGATTACTCACTATTAATAATGTGTGCAGTTGTGTCATTTCAGCAATCGGTGATATATCCTTGATCTGATTACGCGATATTGATAATGTGTTCAGTTGCGTCATCTGTGAAAGAGAAGTAATGTTTTCAATGCGGTTATTTCTAAGAATCAACTCTGTAAGCTGTGTTAACTCCTTAAGAGGTGTCAGATCAGTCACCTTGTTACTTTCAAGAGACAGTATTTCCAGCTTTGATGATTGTGAAAGTGGTGTTAGGTCCTTAATTTGATTTGATTTTAAGTCTAACCTCATCAAGTGGGGCAATCGTGCAAGAGGTGTGATATCTGAAATTTCGCAATTAGTAAGTGATAAAGTCTTTAAATTGGTTATTTTTTCAATACCTGTCAAATCTTCTATATCTCCATACTCTACTGATAAGCTCTCCAATTCATCCAATTTCTTTTGGATGATTGGTTCCTCAGGTAGTATATTTAATGCCTGACGAACCGCAGCAGCTAAATCCGGATCAGGGATATCAACTGGTTCTGATGGTGCACAACCTATAAACAGAATCAGAAGCGTAAAAATGAAGCAATAATATCTCATGGTATCCTATAACCTCGCAAGTCAAATTGTCTTATGTACTATTATAGCAGCAAATTGAGTTGTATTCTATTCAAAATGCGATACTTTATTGGACTTTCCATAATCTAACGGTTGCAAGATTTAAATCGAATTCGCAGTAGGGTAAGGCTTATTTCAGGACAGAATTTCTTGACATTTCTTCTGAGATATGTTATACTTGATATATGATATACTATGGGAACAATGATTAGATGCAATATAGGAGAGTCGCAAAGGCACTTTGAGATTGACCATTTAACGGAAAATTCTTGCAAGTTTTTGTGTCTTTTAGTTGAAACTTTAGTATAACCTTATCATATATATATATATATATATTTATTATAATATATTATAACCCTATATAGGAAAGATGAAAGGAAAGGATAATGCTTAAATTGATGAAAACGCATCGGAAGATAATTGGAAACATAATGATCGCGCTGTTGTTTGTTAGCGGCTGCAGTTTCCTGCTGGCAGGAAACTGGGATGCTGGGGAAACCAAAGATGTCTGTGGATACTGCGGGGCAGAAGTTACGACTACAAGTGTTTGCAGCTGTTGTGATGGAGCAAATAGTTTGACCGATTCTGATAAAAATGGTGCTTCTGTTATTCCTAAAAAGCACTCAGAAAGCAATAACTGTCAATGATCTATAAAGGCACTGTTTGAAAATGCTACTTGATAGACCTCCATTAGCGGAATATCACAAGCGGACAAGAACTTTTTGCCAAACCTATTGCGTTCCAAGAAACGGCATAGAAAGATAAACTGATCATTCCTGATGAAGAATAAGTAATTAAATCGGTAAAAACGGTTATACCCTTGGCCGGTGAATCAACGTAGAATGTCATACACATATTCTCCGTTGATACATCGGTCATCTTTTTAATTGACACTTGAGGATTAAGGTGCTACAATGTTATTTTCTTAGGCGTTTGCAGGAGGGTTTTCAAATATGGACAAAGTGCTGGTTAGCGATCTGCTATCGCAGCAAGGCTTAGATGTTCTAATTAATAGCGGAGATTTTAAGGTTGATGTTGCGTTGGAACTTACCCATGAAGAACTATTAGAACGGATTGCCGAATATCAGGCTTTACTCATTAGGAGTGATACCAGAGTAACAGCAGAAGTCGTGGAAGCTGCAAAACGATTAAAAGTTATCGGACGCGCAGGAGTTGGCGTTGATAATATTGATGTTGCAGCAGCTACAAGACACGGGATTTTAGTCGTCAATACGCCAGAAGGGAATACGATCGCTGCTGCCGAACTTACCATCACTCTGTTGCTAGCGTTAGTCCGAAACATCCTCCCCGCTGGTATATCCCTTAAGAAAGGAACCTGGAAAAGAAGCGATTTCATCGGCGTAGAACTCTACGGAAAAGTCCTCGGCACTGTTGGACTCGGCAGAATCGGACGAGAAGTTACGAAACGTGTAAACGCTTTCGGTATGAAACCCATCGCATTTGACCCTTACATCACGGCTGAAGCTGCCGAAAAATTGGGGGTACGGCTCGTTGATAGAGAAACACTATTTCAAGAAGCCGATTACATATCAGTTCATACACATCTGAATGCAGAAACATATCATAGCATTGGAGACGCTGAATTTCAACTGATGAAACCGACAACCCGTCTGATCAATTGCGCGCGCGGAGGAATTATTGACGAAGAAGCACTTTATCATGCACTAAAAAATGGAAAGATTGCTGGTGCTGCACTTGATGTCTTTGAAAATGAACCTGCAAATGAGAATCCTCTGTTGGAACTAGACAACTTCCTTGCAACGCCACACCTGGGCGCATCAACAACTGAAGCACAAGAACATGTGGCGATTGAAGTCGCACAACAAGTTATCAACGCACTCCAAGACAAACCTGTCGCAAATGCTGTAAATCAACCAAGAATTGATCCAAGGATGTACGATATCTTGGGTCCCTACTTGCAACTCGCTGAAAAGATCGGAAGTTTCCACGCTCAAATTGTTGAAGGGCAGATAGCAGCAATAAAAATCCACTATAGTGGTGCACTCTTTCAAAAAGAGGATGTAACACCAATCACAGTAGCATTACAAAAAGGACTTTTAACGCCTGTTTCAACAGAAGTGAATTATGTGAATGCACCCTTTTTGATTAAACAACGCGGTATTGCTGTTACAGAGACGAAAAGTGATTCAGAATCAGACTTCGCAAATTTGATGACAGTTACAGTCGCAACTGATAGAGATGATATAACCCTCGCTGGTACTACGTTCGGACGAAAAGATATACGCATCGTCCGTATCAATCAATTGCACCTTAACGCAACACCAGAAGGATACATCCTCCTCATCTATAATCGTGATCAGCCGGGAATGATCGGATTAATCGGTACAATATTGGGGGAACACAATATCAACATAGCAGATATGACGGTGGGTCGATCCCGACAGGGTGAAGTTGCACTGACTCTGATTAATGTGGACAGTCCAGTACCGCGCCCAGTAATAAAAACCCTTGCATCACAGAAGAAGATAGCTTTTGTCAAACAGGTTATCTTATAGCTCGCAAGATGGTAAAAATTAGGAGTTTTAGTTTGGATGCTAAACAGATATGTTTGTTGATCAATGATGAAATTCCGAACGAGAAATTGTTTTCCGCTGAAAAACGGGAAGTACATCACGATTGCAATACATCATGGCGAATCTCACCGGAACCTTTCTGGATATCACAAAAACAGTTGAGTTGGTTTGAAGAACTCGGTCATCATCTGCACAGTTTCTATCGTGCCTGCAATTTGCTCTATTCCCAAAGTGCAAGAGGCATTCAACCTACCTGGATAGCAGAATACTTGGATATCGGCAAACCGGAGAATGTCATACAGTATGGTCGAATGAACCGTTTCAAAAGCCAACTGCCAGGCGTTATACGACCCGATATTCTACCTACGACTGACGACACATACGCAATTACAGAATTGGACTCTATCCCAGGTTTCATCGGTGGTACGGGGTGTCTATCACGCCTCTATGCGAAACTCGGTTACCCCGTTATCGGCGGAAAAGACGGTATGGTGAACGGTTTTGCTGAAATGATTCGGTCCTTGGCAAAAAATGATAACGTAAAACTTGCAATTGTTGTCTCCGATGAATCTGAGGATTACCGCCCAGAGATGCTATGGTTAGCAAATGCACTATCCGATGCAGGAGTTCCAACTGCTACTGTAAAACCTCATGAGGTGATATTTACTGAAGACGGTATCTCTGTTCAAAGTGAAAACGGTGAGATGGACGTTGATGTGGTTTACCGTTTCTATGAGCTGTTTGACCTGCCGAACATACCGAAGACCGAATTGATCTTCTATAGTGCAAAGAAACGCACGGTTGTGATGACACCTCCACCAAAAGCACACTTAGAAGAAAAATTGTGTCTTGCGCTCTTTCATCATCCCGCACTCCAAACGTTTTGGAAACGACAGTTGGGTAAAAAGGCATTTCCCTTCCTGCAGCAGGTCATTCCGCAAACATGGATATTGGACCCCCGTCCATTACCACCCCATGCTGTTATCCCAAACCTCGAAATTGATGGTATTCCTGTAAGCGACTGGCGGCAACTGAGCACAATCACACAGAAACAGCGAGAATTGGTTCTTAAACCTTCCGGCTTTTCTGAACTTTCATGGGGAAGTCGTGGTGTAAAAATAGGACATGATCTGCCTACAGAGGAGTGGCTTGCAGCAATAGAGAACGGCCTTAAGAGTTTTGAGAAGACACCTTACATACTTCAGGAGTTCCACACCGCAATGCGTGTCCGAATGCAATACTACGATTTCGACGCACAAGATATGCAAGAAATGCCTTCCCGTCCATTGCTGCGTCCATATTACTTTGTTGTAGGAGACACTGTGAAACTCGGTGGTATTCAGGCAGCTGTTTGCCCCGCAGATAAAAAGATATTACACGGTATGGTGGATTCTATTATCGTGCCTTGTGCAATAAGGGGATAACTGTTTGTTCGAATCCCTTATAATCAAAAAACGAATGGCTGATACTGTGATGGTCAACCGTAGCGTAATGTTCCACAAGGGTTCTTGGGCCCCGATTCAATGCGAAAATACCGTAATCGTTACCATTGGGTGCTCGGGTAATCGTATGGATATGATCTGTTCCTCTACCTTCGTCATTGAATTCTATCCAGACTGCAGGATTGAAAACACGATAGTAAATGGGATCGTTCTCTGTGGTACCGCCGATCCATACGAAATAGGTATCGTCCATGTCAGCCTCAATATCCATCATCCAGACATCAGCAAATTCGGTTTCAAGATTGTAAACATAGGCTTTTATTAAATCTCTAAGACTGTCTTTCTGTGTGTCATTCATCTCTGATGCTTTTAAGCCGATACCTTTGAAGTGTGAATAATCGTAATTCAGATGGGGATCTGTCGTACCCCCAGGACCGACCTTTAAGCCTCTACGACCTGTCTTGATAGCCTTCTTTTTCTGTTCCGCATCAAGGCTGTTGAGTAAAGCTAAAGCGTTGTTTCTCTCTTTTCCAAGTACAGCATTACCGTTAATGGTTGCTGGTTGCGTACCGAGATGTGATGGGACGATCAAAACATCATCACCATGAACCAAGAAGTTGAGTGATAAGTGGTGACCATCCAATTGGAATCCCCAGGAACCATCGGTTTCCGGGTTGCCAAATAACGCGATAAAGTAAGGACGTCTCCGCCAGAAATCATGTTTAATTTTCCCAAGGTCCGTTTCGGCTTTTGTGGTGATTAGTGAAACTTTTGTGTAACCATCATCACTCAAAAAAGCAGCCAAAACCTTATAGAAAAGAGATGACTGTTCTTCTGATAACATACTGAATTCAATACCACCCCGGTCTTTTCCTTGTGGCGGTAGGTTCGACCAGGAATACATCTCCTTATGACCAAGTGGAAAAGAAGCAGCAGCAAGTAGTTCTTCACTCAAGGATCCTCGAAAACTTTTCATTACAGTTGCCAACGTTACAACGGAAGGTTTGTCTGATATTTTTACTTTCTCTGCCGTTTTTTCTGTGTCAACCTCAGCAGAATCGACCACAGTAAGTGTCAACGCAACGATACATGTCATTGACACTAATATGAGTATGAGTAGTACTTTCTTTATCATCCTTAGCCTCTCTATTAATATTTATAATATTACATTGATTATTTATGATAGCACATTTATACCTGTTATTCAAGAGAGAAGTGAAGCTTAATCTCTTCAACTTTGGTCTGCTGAGTGTTTGAAAAGGTTCGCTCTTTCAGAAGACACCAACTGCACAAAAACCCTCTTATCCTGGAAATCCTAATAATCCTGATAATCCTGGTTCAGATTCACACTTGACATTTTGGTGACTTTAATAATATAATTTCCTTACCCGAACAGAAAGCAGTCAATACAATGTTGAATGTGCTAATCGGATCAGATAGTTCAACTATAGCGGATCCCGCAATGTTTCTCACTTCTCTGTGGTTACGCAGGATAAATTTATGCGCGAAAATCTTTTTGTCCCTAACA
>CAZURU010000207.1:0-9409 GCA_964623585.1 uncultured bacterium | reverse complement strand
GAGACGATAAGGAGTAAAACTGATGAGAAATAAATTATACTGGGGACTCGGTATCCTCATTGTCTTATTGATAGGGGCTTTTGTGTTTGTGATGGTCAAAGACCAATCAAAAATACGGCAGCTTGAAACTGATTTGGCAGAAGCACAAAAAAAGAGAGAAGCACATAACAAAGCAGCAAATACACCTAAAGTGGTAGATATTTCTGATGTCAAACCGCCTCCCGCTGAACCAGGTTTCAAATGGGTACGCCATGGTGATCACTGGGATAAAATACCGGTAGGACAACGTGAAAAGATAGTGGAACCTGTGAAACCGCCGAATACAGGTCCCTTAACTTACCACGAGGAGCTGCTGGAAACGAACCCAGTAGAAGCACTCCGACTTCAATCTGAAGAGCGCGGGCATTGGAGTGCTGAACATATACCACCATTCCCATCCGATGACAAGGAAGCAGCTGACCTCGCCCGAAGTCTGTATCTTATGCACTATTATGACAGCCTTGGTATGATAGATACACCTATATGGTCAAAAGCTGCTCGAGCGTTTCTGCATCAAAGGAATGCTATTAAATCGCAATTTCCAGTTGCTGATCCTATAACTGCTCGTGAAACGGATCTGTGGCGATTAACTTGGACAAATACGAATGCAGGTAAGATCATGCCGTATGGTCCTATGACGAGGTTCGGTAGGGCGCGCATGTTCCTTTCAGACTATTTTCCAGATTTTATTGATGTTCCCAAATAAATGGAGGTATTTCAAATGTTTAAAAGAAGTTTAGCTCTAACCTTGCTTTTTGTTTGCGTGTTCTCTTTTGTTCTTTTTGATAACATTTCCTATGCTGGCCCAGGCTTAGGTAGTTGGATAAATGCCACACAAGATGTAGATAATGCAGATACGATAATGCGGACAGAACGTGATCAGTATCATTACATTCAGGATGACTTAGAAACGTTGATAGGTCAGTGGAATGATGCTAAAATTTCTCACAATAACCAAACGCTTTTGGCTGTCATTGCTACTGCTGGTGCAATTGTCAGTATAGCTGCCAGTGTACCAAGTGGAGGATCTCTATATCCAGCGGCGTATGTATTGGCTGTAACCGTGGCGAAGACATTATTTCAAGCGGTTACATATGACATTCAACAATCTAAATATTTTACATCAATGGCGAATCTGTTGCCTCTGATGGATTGTGCGCGTGCCAACGTAAACGCAGCCTATTACGGTGGCTATCTGAGTGCGGAACCTTCAGTTCTTGAACTTCCTGAGACTATGACTTATATAGAATATACACCTGGCTATGTTCCTCAATATGATGCTTATTTGAGTATGGCAGTAAGTCATCTGAATACATACGAGTATAAATGGGGAACGTTGTCTCTGACTGATCTGACGAATACTGTTAAAGCTGGAGGGTCTGGTTTGAAAGGGTGGTATCATAAAAAATATCACGATACAGACTCGAATAGTCAAGTAGATCATGTTTTTGAAAAGTTTATGACGTTTGACGATTATGTAGTGAACCCTGATCTTGTGAGGAAATATAAGTGTAAAGGCAAATATAGTGTTTGCCTTATGAAGTATCGGACACCGTATGAAGCGTATTCGGCACATCGCACAAAATGTGGTACTGGACGTGACATTGATTTGGAGGTGCGATCTTTCATGTCGAGTGGTGATCTTTTTCAGGTACAATATGCGACAGCTAATAGGCTATCAAAGCGATCCGTTGAACAGGGTTGTGGTCGTGCATATTATACCTGTGACAGTGGTGAGGTCGAAAGACATAGAGTGCGCACTTGCCAAAAGTGGTTCTATACGGTTGATGCCCACTTAAATCGACATATAAGAACTAAGTGTGGTCGAGAGTTCAGAAAGTGCCTGGGAAGAGTATTTGATCATGATCCTCGTGTTTTCGGGAGTTCCCCTCATTCTGACACGCCACCATCTGACGCTGGTGATGACAGTAGCACCGCTAGTGATGACAGTAGCACGAGCACGATAGTCTGTAATATACAAGGCTGCACATTGACCGATGCTTATGATCCATCTGATGCCACAGCAGCTGCGTTGCATGCTTATTGTTCAGCGTGTTCTCAATATAAATGTAATGGTAGCGATCACAGCGCTGCGAGTTGCGGCATATCGGGTCATTATGTGTGCGATAATAACAGTCATGTGGCTGCGAGTTGTGGGCAATCTGGGCACTATAATTGTGATAGTTTGACGCATGTTGAGGAACAATGCACGAATACTAACGCGAATGGTGATAGATGTACATATACATTCTGGCGTTGTTTGCATCCAAATGTTCCATCTTACGGTCCCTCACATACGTGCACGTATCCCGTTGCACCACCCCCAGCAGTCTTCAAGCCAGTTTTAACTTTGACGTATAACAGTAGCACAGGTGCTGTATCCATGACTGCTACGGCAAACAAACCGATTTTTGGTGCAGATCTGTATGTGTGTTCCCCTGGGGATGGCAGTAAATACGGCACGAAAATAGGCTGGACTTCTGGGAATAGTAATAAAACAACATATTCATTACCAGTGCGTTACGCATTTCCATCAACTGTTGCAAGTGGGACGTATAAGTTCACGTTACGTGTGTATCCGTTTAATAACAGCGGGTCGGGTGATCCGTGGGGAACTCCTTATGATGTTTTCGATAACGTGACGGTACAGTAAACAATCTGACATTGATAACTGTTAGGCAGATATCCGTATTGGGTATCTGCCTTTTAATTTAACAGGCTCTCTTTGAGAGTTCATAGCATAAAGAATGTGCTACAGCAATAATCAAGATGGATGGGACACGGAAGCACATACAAGGATGAATGTGATATTGAAAGAAGCACAATCAAGGATGAATGTGCTACAGATAGATAAACAGTGCTGCAGACAGTTAATTGTCAAAAACTTTACACACCACAAATGTGAATTAGAGTTGACATTTGAACATAAATCTGATAATATCTCATATAGTATAGAAGAACTCTAATTGCGTATATCGAAAAAATGTCAAATCCTGGATACAGAAATTGAATTCAAAAAAAGATAAAAATAACATAAACAGAAGTGCTCTCCAAGACCTCCCTGCAATAGAAAAGTTACTTTCTTTGCCTGAGATGCAAATACTGGAGGCATCGTATTCAAGAAAACTGTTGACTGATGCTTTGCGAGCAGTCGTTTCTGAACTTAGAGATAAAATACTACAGGGTGCGGAAGATTCTGTTCTTCCGACTTCATCCGAATATGTAACGTTAGCACGTAAACAACTTGAGGAAAGGACCCGACCTCTTCTACGAAATGTTGTAAACGCTACAGGGACTGTTACACATACGAATCTCGGCAGATCACTACTCACGGAGACAGCAATTCAAAGTCTTCAAAGTGCTGCACAGAACTATGTTAATTTAGAGTATGACTTAGAAACTGGAAGACGTGGACACAGAGACCGAATTACTGAGCCTTTATTAAAAGAATTGACCGGCTGTGAGGCATCCACAATAGTCAACAATAATGCAGCTGCAGTTTTAATTGCATTACAAACCGTTGCTAAAGGAAAAGAGGTAATCGTATCTCGTGGAGAACTGATAGAAATTGGGGGTGCTTTCCGCATCCCTGATGTGATGGCTGCTAGCGGTGCTATTCTCAGAGAAGTCGGTACAACGAACCGCACACATATCCGAGACTATGCAGACGCAATAAACGAAAATACCGCAATGATACTAAAGGTACATCCAAGCAACTATAAAATCGTAGGTTTTACTTCTACACCAGAGATGATAGAATTGACCCAACTCGGTCAAGAACGTGATATTACTACCATGGAAGATTTAGGTAGTGGTGCCATGGTTGATCTCTTACAATATGGTCTCCCTTATGAACCTGTGGTCGAAGAAAGTGTGGCATGTGGTGTTGACATTGTAACATTTAGTGGAGATAAACTCTTAGGAGGTCCCCAAGCAGGTATCATTGTTGGCAAAGATGAGTGGATTCAGAAGATACGTAAGAATCCGCTTATGCGTGCATTACGCGTTGATAAACTGACTATCGCAGCACTATCCTCAACATTACAAGATTACCTGTATGTTGACACAATTCCTGATAAGTTCCCTATGGTTAACCGATATACACGTTCAATGGATGAATTGCTGACTATTGCGGTACACATTGCGGACAGGCTAAAAGTTATTTTCGAACAGACAATTTCAGTTCATGTGTCAGAAACCCAAGCTGAAATAGGCAGTGGTTCACTTCCAGTAGAAACATTACCGAGTATTGCTGTAATATTAACGCCTCAGACAGTAAACGTAGATAAACTTTCTAAGTATTTTAGACTCAGTAGTAACCCAGTCATTGGTAGAATTGAAGCAGATCAGCTATGGTTTGATGTCCGCACATTGTATGGAATGGAACAGGAGTTGTTAATAGAAACCGCATCAGAAGTTTCAAAAAAACTGACAATAAAAATAAAGTGATGGAATCTGCTATATGTCCATAAGTGTAGAACTAAATCATATTACGAAAGCATTTGACACGACTATCGCTGTGAATGATGTGGCGTTGACAATCTCCCCAGGAGAACTGTTTTTCTTATTAGGTCCTTCAGGTTGTGGTAAATCGACACTGCTACGAGTGATAGCAGGTTTCTATCGTCCAGATGCAGGTGTGTTGAAGTTTGATGGCATGGAAATGAACAATGTGCCTCCACATCAGCGAAACACAGGTATGGTATTTCAAAACTATGCGCTGTGGCCTCACATGACCGTCGCAGAAAATGTGGAATACGGTTTGGTATTACGCAAACTTGCTAAATCTGATCGTCAAGAAAAAATAGAATCTGTCCTTGAGATGGTCCAGATGGTTGAATACCGGGATAGACCTGTCAATACACTCTCTGGTGGACAACAGCAACGTATTGCCCTTGCGCGTGCATTAGTCATAGAACCGAGTGTCTTGTTACTTGATGAACCTTTGAGTAATCTGGATGCTGCTTTGCGCCAGAACCTCCGTAATGAAATTAGAGAGATACACAACAGGACACAAATCACAACGATTTATGTCACCCATGACCAGATAGAGGCTATCTCTATGGCTGACAGAATGGCTATCATGAAAGACGGCGTGTTTGTTCAAGTGGGAAGTCCGAGGGAGATTTATCAGTCTCCATCAGATGCATTCGTGGCAAGTTTTGTGGGTGAAACGAACTTTATTACCGGGAATATACAGAACATCTCTGACGGTAACGCGTTTATTGAAACACCTATCGGAACGTTATACTCTGAACGTATATACCACGACTTCACTCCTGGGCAAGAGGTGAGTTGTTCTATACGACCTGAGACGATTATTTTAAATGGAAAAACTGGAATTAATACATTCTCAGCTGAAATTGGAGCAGTGACCTACCTCGGTAGAGTAGAAGAGTACGAATTGATTTTGTCAGAAGTTCTGAAATTAAAAGCCATCATACATAATCCCGGTACTAAAACCGGAGTGACTCATGATACCATCAATATTTCACTTTCACCTGACGCAGTAATTCCATTACCCAAAAACGAGTAACCTTCTCTATACGCATCATGAAACTAACGCCAAATCAGAAAAGAGCATTAGACATTGAAAATCACATCTGTGTAACAGCTGGTGCGGGTTCTGGAAAGACGCGCGTACTGGTTGATCGCTATCTCAAAATTCTCAATTCGAAAGAGGATGTCTGTCCAGATCAGATTGCTGCTATCACTTTTACTGAAAAAGCTGCTGCTGAAATGAAGAGTCGTATCATTGACGAAATGGATAGACATGAATATGCAGATATTCGGGGAAGACATCTTGAGAAGATTCACGCTGCCCCTATATCCACCTTTCATGCCTTCTGTTCTCGTATTTTGAAAGAGAATCCTTTCCAAGCAGGTGTCCCAGCAAATTTTGGCGTTCTGGAAGGTATTGAAAAGAAACTTCTCCTAAAACAAACAATTAAGGATACCCTGCAGGAAATTGCAACAGACACTGAAGATAGACATCGCAAAGAACTTGAACGTTGTCTGAAGAGTTTCACTGAGGGTCAGAATCTTGTTGATTTGCTCATATCCCTCGTGGATAAACGCAATGTGATGAAGCATCTGTTAGATACAGTCTATTCAGATTCATCTATAGTCAGACTGCCTACTGAATGGGAAGAAGCATTTCAAGGTGCCTTGCCATCATCTGTTGAAATAATGGAGTTCATTGATTGCTTACAACGTATTCAAAGCATTGCAAGGGGTAAGAATACTGATAGAATTGATTTTCTGACATCAGATTTCGCCTCCTTCCAAGAATTTAATATAAATTGTCCTGATGTATTTAGTTATCTCAGTGAAATTGCCAAATTGATAACGACTAAAGAAAATAAAATTGCAAAAAGAGATTTTATTGGACTTAGAAATGACACAACCGGTTATGAATATGAAATAGAGTTCTTAGTTTCAGTAGCAAGAAAAATCAAAGAAGCACCTACGGTTGATTGTAGTGATGTTGATTCAGATGATTTTTTACTCTTAAGTATCACCCACGACCTGCTTAAGCTGTATCAGAGGGTATTACAAGGATACCACTCAGCAAAACTCTCCCAAAGCAAACTCGACTTTGCTGACTTACAGATTTATACACGAGACCTGCTCAGAAAGAACGATAGAATTAGAAACAAGTTATTAAATCAGTATAAGTTCTATATGGTAGACGAATTTCAGGATACGAACGAGTTACAGTATGAACTGGTGATGTTACTCACAGATGAATTAAAAAGCGGTAATCTGTTTGTCGTCGGTGATCCTAAACAGAGCATTTACGGATTTAGAGATGCTGATGTTAGAGTATTTGAAAGAACAAAAGAAAAAATTGTCAGCATGGGTGGAAGAGACATACGCCTGAAAGAGAATTTCCGTTCATTAAAGAATAGTGTAGGATTTGTCAACTACCTTTTCGGACGAGTGATGGGGAATGAGAAAGAAAATGACTTTGAAGTAATCTATGAACCCATAAACGTTGGAAAAACTGACAAGGGGGACGGTGTAGTTGAATTCATACTGGGTCAGAAGGGTAGTGAGGATGCAAATGAATTTACACTCTTGGCACAACATATTAAGAACATCGTAAACGTTAGGGGTGAGGATTCGCACAATGAACAAAACATTAGGGATAACGGTAAACCTAATACGTATGGTGACATCGCTATTCTGATACGCGCTCGGAGACATCTACCGGATATTGAGAATGCCCTTCATCTGTCGGGGATTCCTTACCTAACTTCGGAAGGTATCGGTTTCTATCAACGCCAGGAAATCTATGATATATGGAACTACCTAAACTGCCTGAACGATCCAGATGCAAATGATCTGTCTCTCATAGGAGTTCTACGAGGTCCTGCCTTTGGTATTTCTGATAACGAACTGTTTGAAATATCACTACAAAAAGGAGATAGTTTTTGGTTTAAGGCACAGAAGTATGTTAAACAGTCAGATAGACTCAAGACAGCAGTCAGTATCCTAAAAGAACAGCTTAAGGTTGCCCATCGTTTAGCAATAAATCAGCTCATCCTAACTGTTGTTAATGAAACTGGATTGATCGGAACACTTAGGACAGGTAGGAAAGGTGAACAGAGATGGGCAAACTATCAGAAGTTGTTGGACATAGCACGGAACTTTGAAGCACAGGAAAATAGACCAAACCTAACGGATTTCATCGATTACTTAGACATCCTTATTACCGACGAACCCCGTGAAGGGGATGCACCAATTGAAGAGGACAGCGACTCAGTCAAAATCATGACTATTCATGCAGCTAAAGGAAAAGAGTATCCTATAGTGATACTTCCCTGTCTAAACCGAAGAGGACATTATGAAACAGAACCCTTCATAGAAGAAAAACTTGGCATCGGGTTCAGTCCACTTGTACCGAGTCAAGATTACGACCAAAGTTCTCCAGGGATTGTTCAACTGATGAAGGATACTGCTAAGGAAAAAGATGAAGCTGAAAAGAAACGGTTACTTTATGTTGCTACTACCAGGGCAGAGAACCGTCTAATTCTATCAGGAACACTAAATGAGAAAGGGAAGTCAGAAAACACTTTGAAGATATTGTTTGAACATCTTGAAATCAATGAAGGAGACGAATTAATAGAAATATCTGATACATTGACCTTTTATCCTGATGGCGTGAATACCCGTAACGATTTTCATCTCAAGATACCGATTATCAGACAACTTGAGGTTACCACTGAAGATGATCATGTGAGTGTTGATGAAAACTCAGTTGTGAGTTTTCCTAAACACCCTATTGAAACATTGAAACCATCTGAATTCGAGTCGTCATACACGGTTGGAGAACTTGCGGACTTTGCCCGATGTCAACTCAGATATCAATTGTGCAATGTTCTCCGCGTGCCACCATTAGAGGAAGGGATAATTGCGGCGGATAGTTCCGATTTAGACCTCGCGATTCGATGGACGCTATCTCATATTGAACGCAGATTGGATTCTGTAGAAATTGAGGATCGGATTAACAACGTTCTGGAGCATAGTGCTGATATAATGAAAAACATGACAGAGTCGGCTGCAAGAAGCACACTCCGTCGTCATATTGAAAGCTACCTGAATTCTGACATCTCTGCCACGATGCTATCTGCAGAAAAGTCAAGATGCGACCAACAGATTCATGCCAAGACGAATGGTCACATCATCTCAGGTAGAATGGATAGGATATTTCAAGATCAATCAGGAAACTGGCATATAGCAAATTTCAAGACGACTGATTTATATGATACCGCGAGTTGCACACCTGAAATGCAACTTTTAGCATTTCTTTTTTTGAGCAGTAACCCGAGTGAAAACAGCGTAACAATCACCTTTTTCTTTACAAAAACAGATGAATTAGAGCAGCTTCATTTCAACAGAACAGCATTAGATGATATTATGGATTTCTGGCATAAACAGATAAGATTACTACAAAAGGGTGAAAACAGAAAGAACCTCAAACACTGTTATATCTGCCCTTATGCTGATTTCCAAAATTTGTGTATTGTAAACGACTCATAAGGAGAGAGTTATGAAAAATTTTACTGTTTTTATCATTTGTGTCTGTGCCGTTATCTGCCTGATGAATTCTACCTTTGGAGGCACTTGGAGAGATGATTTTGAAGATAACAAGAGTAGCGAATGGGAGATCTTTAATCTGGTAAGGCAACATGAAAAGTGGTGGACTTCAAAGGGTGTTGCAGTTGGTGAGATTTTTGAAGACCCATTCTTGAGTCTATGGCGAACAGGCGAAATAGATTGGGAATACTACAAGGTCTCTTGTCGAGTGAAGTTATACCATTTCTACTTTATAATATACCATTTGCGTAGGTCGTGTAGAGGCACG
>CAZURU010000206.1:0-9446 GCA_964623585.1 uncultured bacterium | reverse complement strand
TGGAGCGAGGAACGGCACAATCTAACAGAATGTGCTACAGTGTTATGTTATCCAAGTAACCGGCGGATCGTTGTCCAAACTTCATCAACGGTGATCTTTTTCATACAGATATTATTTTTACATCTGTCTGTAAACTGCTTACACGGATTACAAGGTACATCATGGCGGATGGTCATATCCCTTTCACCCAGGGGTTGAAATCTAATATGATTCCCAGGACCAAACAGAGCGACTGTGGGTGTCCTAACAGCAGATGCAATATGCATTGGACCTGTGTCATTTGTCAGGAAAAGGTTGCACTTCTCAATGCATGCTGTTAATTCTCTTATACCAAGTATTCCTGCAAAATGAAACACATGTTCTTGCATGAGTTCACACACGTTGTCAACAAGTTTTACTTCATTCGGTCCCCCGAACACGATAACTTGTGCGTCGTAATCTTGTACCAATTTGTCACCAATTGATGCGAACCGTTCTGGCATCCATTCTCGTAACTTCCATCCTGCACCTGGGAATAAACCTACCTTCAACTGTGTTTCTTTAATTCCTATATTTTCAAGAGTAACAGTCGCTTTAGTTCTCTCAGCATCAGATAGATGTATCTTTAATTGTCTGTCTTCTGCAGGAATACCTGCAGCATGCAATACATCAAAATAACGTTCAGTAGCGTGTTTCTCTATTGGATCGGGTACACGTATTGTACACAGTCTCCCTTTCCCAACACGTTCAGAAGCACCACTTAGATACATAAGCAGTTCAGTTCGAAACTTCCTTTGAAGGTCTAAGGTTAAGGTGAATTGTCTTTGTCGTAAAATGCGTAGGATGCGGAACATCTCACGTGTATCTTTATCTTTTGCTAACCTATTGAACTGAATAATCTCATTAAGGTGTGGATTCTCAAGCAGTACATCAGCAGACTGTTGTGCTACCAACATTGCAATATATGCGTTTGGATAATGTGAACGTACAGCTCGGATTGCAGGTGTTGTCAGGACGATATCGCCAAGTGAACTGAGACGGATAAGTAGTATACGTTCCAATGTTTTTTCCTCAATTTGTGGAATTATGAGAAATCTACAATCCTCTTTTCAATACCAATCATCGCCTTTTCTACGAGTGTATCAATATCCAATTCTTTTTCTACGTTGTCCAATTCACCCACGGTCGCATGTGTAGCGGGGTGTTTTGGTAGAAAGAGTGAGCAACAATCTTGATGGGGTAAGATTGATGTATCATAAGTTCCTATCTGTTCAGCTTTTTGAATTATATCAACTTTATCAAAACCAATTAGTGGTCTCAAGATGGGAATATCCACTACGGCTTCAATTGACCTAAGATTTGAGAGTGTCTGTGATGCAACTTGCGCCAAACTCTCACCAGTAACAACTGCTTCAGCTTCTTCAATCGCTGCAACCTGTTCAGCAATACGTGACATCATTCTCCTATAGATCAATACACGATAAGGGGACGGTGTTTTTGTCACAATAACCTGTTGAAGTTCTGAAAAGGGTATGAGATATATGGTACTTTGATAGTTAGACTCTGCCAATATTCTTGTCAGCTCAATAACCTTTTCCAACGATGCTTTATCTGTATAGGGATAGCTGTAGAAGTGAATATATACAGCTTTAGCTCCTCTCTTGATCATTTGCCAAGCTGCAACAGGAGAGTCAATTCCCCCGGACAACATGACGAGAACTTTACCACTGACACCCACCGGGAGGCCACCTACCCCCTTATTCTTGTCAGTATAGAGATATGCCTGCTGGTGTGAAATATCAATCCAAAATGTGCGCTCTGGTGTGTGCATATCTGCATGTACACCTGTTTGTTCAATTAAGTATCCGCCAACATCTCTGCTAATTTCAGGAGAAGTTAAAGGGAAAGACTTGTCGGAACGTTTTGTTTCAACTTTAAGTGAATTAAATGTAGCACTTTCAGTTAATGTAAAGGCAGCTTCTTTGATCGCAGTCATGTCTTTCTTTGTACATAAGACAAGCTCAAAATGTGCAATACCGACAACTTTTCTTAGTCTTTTTTCTATTTCCTCCACATCTGTTTGGGATTGCAGACGCACAAGTATTCTGTCGTGTAATCTCTTTACCTGAAGATATCCTGTCCCTCGTAGAGACAATTTAATGTTCCTTGCGAGTCTCTTTTCAAAGTAGACTCTGTTTTTACCTTTAAGTCCTACTTCAGCGTAATGTATAACAAACATTTTTTCTGTCTTATGCATGATGTTTCGTCCAGGCTTATATACTTTTAAAGAGACAGCATTCAGGGTTTGCAAACTACTTTTAAAGAGACGGTACTCGGAGTTTGTATACTACTTTTAATTGAGGACCTCTTTTGTCGTTTTAAAGTGTAGTTTTGCTACAGTCTTAAGTGCAGATTCTCCATGTTGTCTGATAAAACCTCTTGCTGCATCCTTGACAATTGCGGTTGCCCCTCTCGGTAATTCAAAATCGAATGTTTTTGACAATGCATCCATTTCTGTTAGAAATTTATCTCTGGCAATTATTGATGCTGCGGCAACAGCAATATCTCTTTCAGCCTTTGTTTCAAGTTTAACTTCTATGTTATCTGATACTAATTGAGGAGTAACTATATCATGATAACTGAACTTATCCACGAGTGCATGTTTTACACCTTTTGATTTTGAGAGTTTCTGTATTACGTCAACATGCATACTTGTGAGTAGAAAATTCAGATTCTTACCTTGCGATTTTAAATCTTCGTAATCAATATTATAGGTTTCAGGCATTTTTTTTGTCATTACGATGTTTTCTTGATAGTGTTCCCACATCCAGTTAGCAAGTTTCTTTACACGAGAATTAGTAATTTTCTTCCCATCAGATATACCTATTTCCTCAAACGCATCTACACAGTCGTTATTGATATATACTCCCGCCACGACGAGTGGTCCAAAGTAATCCCCTTTACCAGATTCATCAGTCCCGATCCATGCATTCCAATTATGTAATTTTGTCATATTTTTTTGATTTGCCCTTTAATCTGTCATCTTATCTGCTATTTTACCTGAATGGCAAAGCGTTGCATACTCAGCAACTTGTCTGCCAATTTTTCTGATACGCATTTCCAATTCAGGATCGTTTAGACATCCATTTTCATCAAATGCTTCAGAGGCTCTTGCGATTGAAACATCATTAGGTAAGACCCAAGCATGCAAGGAAGAACAGACTATTCTCAACATTGAGAGTGCATTTCCGGCCCCCATTCTACCGCCAGACACGCCGATTAGACCAACAATCTTATTCTGAAACTCTCCGTAACCGGTAAGGTCTAATGCGTTTTTGATTACACCACTAAAACTACCGTGATACTCAGGAGAACCTAACAGGACACCGTGTGCTTCTGAGAGTTTCTGTTTCAGTTTGATAACATCAGGCGGATAATGAGATTCCTCGTCAACTGCGCCATAGAAAATGAGTTCATATTCACTTAGATCCAGCAGTTCAACAGATGCACCAGTCTCTTCGGCACCTTTCAGGGCAATTGTCAATGCTGCATGTGTTGTACTACCTTTTCTTAAACTCCCACATAAAGCTATGACATTAATCGGATGAATTTTAGATTCGCTCATGGTTTCAGGTTATCGGAAAAACAGTATCTGGATTATGTCATGTTATACTCTGTTTAGCTTACAAAACCGAGGCAACAGAAAGTATTTCAATTATACCCGAAATTCTCCAAAAATTCAAGAGATAGATTTTAGGTGTCTTACATTTTGATTGACAATATTACACGGTTTATGTAAAATATTGTCTGAATTACAACGTAATTGCGTAATAGCATGTAACAATATGATGGTGTTTACGGACAATCGTATTCACCGAGTTTAACTTAACCCATGTTCAGAGGAGTCAGATGAAAAAAGGTATATGCATTGGGTCCCTACCGGGAGATTCAACTGAAGCACGATTCAACATAGCAAAAAAAGCAGGTTTTGATGGTGTTGAAATCGGACCGTTACAATCAGTAGAAGAACGGACAAGTATAAAAGAATTAGCAGATGAAATTGGTATTGAGCTCTGCAGTGTAATGAATGGAAAACATTGGTCTCATCCGCTTTCAGATGCGGATCCGGCTGTCCGCGAAGTATCACATCAGGCAATGCTGGATTCTTTGTCCACTGCTGAAGCAATTGGGGCAGATACTGTTCTGCTTGTATCTGCAGTTGTTAACAATCAGACGACTTATGAGGATGCATACCAACGTTCACAAACGGAAATCCGTAGGTTAATACCAACTGCAAAAGCAAAAGGGATGACAATCGCAATTGAGAACGTTTGGAACAAGTTCTTACTGAGCCCAATGGAATTTGCCCGATATATTGATGAATTTGAGAGCGATACTGTGTCAGCATATTTTGATGTCGGTAACATAGTTGCTTACGGATTCCCACAACACTGGATTAGATCTCTCGGTTCACGAATATCTAAGGTTCATGTAAAGGGTTTTAACGCAGGGGAACATAGATTTACATATCTGATTGATGAATGCACTATTGACTGGAATGCAGTTATGACAGCATTGAATGATGTCGGTTATGATGACTATATGACTGCAGAATTACCTGTGAACGCTGATAATCCAGAAGGAACAGTCCATAAGATCAGTCAAGATATTGACAGCATTATTGCTGGTGAAGTTTAAAAAGAGTAACAGATGGAAATAATCATTCAACCTTCATACCATCATATCGCGACGATTGCTGCTGAGAAGATATGTGATGCTTTGAAAAAGAAACCCAATCTCGTATTGGGTTTAGCAACTGGTAGTACACCTATTGCTCTTTACAAAATACTCGTGCAAAAACATAAGAATAGTGAACTTGATTTTTCTCAAGTAACCACTTTCAATTTGGACGAATATATTGGAATACCTTGTCATCATCCACAGAGTTATCATACTTTCATGGCTAAACACTTTTTCGATCATGTCAACATACCGCAAGAGAATCAACATATACCACTGAACTCTATGGGTAACTTTGAATCGTATTGTGAAAAGTATGAGAAGAAGATCAAGGATTCAGGTGGGATTGATATACAGATTCTTGGTATCGGAACAGATGGTCACATTGGCTTTAATGAAAGAGGTTCATCACTGTCATCCCGAACGCGACCTGTAACACTCTCAGAAAGTACACTGAAGGCGAACGCAATACACTTTAATTCCGATAAGAGTGCTGTACCAGAAATGGCGATTACGATGGGAGTTGGCACGATTATGGAGGCAAAACAGTGTATACTGTTAGCCAGTGGAAAGACAAAATCAGTTGCAATTGTAAACGCTGTGGAAGGGCCGATAACGGCTTCAGTTCCCGCTTCGGTATTACAGATGCATCCGAATACCTATATCATCATTGATGAAGATGCTGCATCTGAGCTGAAAGAGATAGAGTATTATAAGAGATGCTATGAGAATAGATTAATACTTTTTTAAACCTCAGAAAACTAACTTTCTGCAAGCAGTCGAAAGTATTCTTCTCTGCTCATGTTTACAGTCCGCATGTTGTTTTGGATAATGTTAATCGGCACTTCATCATAACGTGGAATAACCACAGCACGTATAGCATTAGGATGGTGATAAATGAGATGTGATCCTTTTTGTCGAACAAAACTACATCCGAATTTCTGAAAAATATTAACTTGGGTTTGCCAGCCTGTTGACGAAAGTCTAGGCATTAAATGCCACCGAAGGAAACTGTAAGTTGATCAAATGAGACTACTTGTTTATCAAGTTGAAGGGTCAGTTGTGAAGTACTCAAGTCATAACCAGCATCTTCTAAAAAGGACTGAAGTGTTCCGAGTTTTGCTGTTTCTTCTAACTGAATTTCAATAACTTCAACAAGGTTTTTTCTCGCTTCGTTAATATTCCTTCCACAACTTACAACGTCTAATTCTGGGCAATAGGCAGTGTACATATTGCCTTCTTTCCAAATTTCTTCAGTTACTACTAATGTTTTCATCTTAACCTCCACTTTTTTTCGTTGATTTTGTGTTGATACTAATCATGACTTACGCAATATGACCAAATTTCACGTATTTTCACAGAATTCGGTGCGGTTAGGAAACCGCACCTACCGGGGGAGTGCGTAAGTCCTACTAATGAAAATTGTACATAGTTTTGTTTAAAATAACAAGTATATTTTGTCCTTTCTTTAGGTTGGGTTGTGGAATAATTTTCGTTACCCATTCCCTTATGATATGTTAAATCTCAATGTGGAGGGTTTGCCTTAAGTCTGCCGACACCCATCTGTATCGCAGGAAGGATTGTATTTGAGATATTGGCAGAATAGTTAAAGATTGCCCAACCCGAAGCACCCAGGAACCGTGCATGATGTATCTGTCCTATCACAGCGTCAGGTGTTAGGAGGGAATTTGATGCATTTGCGCCAATTCCAGGATATATTGCCACACCTTTTGGTAATAAATCCAATTGATTTTCCAATAGATCCGTAAAAAAAGTGTCGTCTTCCGTGTAGTTCATAGGACAAACAAAGTCGAGATATCCCGCTTTTGCCCAGGCTATCCAGTCTTGTCCAATTGAGGTAACACATGAGGGATATCCGAATACAGCGGCGGATATTTTGACTTCAGGTCTAATTTCGCGAACACGTTTGTGGACTAATCTAACCAGACGGGTGATCTGTTGAACACGCCAATCTTTATAAACATTGCTGTGTTTTCCTGTGCTGTGCAATACATCAGCTGGCCATTCTTGTATCTTCAGTTTTGTTGCAAGAGTGAACCTTTTGCGACATTCAGCGCAAAAGCATGCATGACTTCCCGGATAACGGATATAGTCAAGATGTATTCCATCTACTTTGTAGTTCTGTACGATTTCAGATATAGCATTCAATTCTAATTGAACGTTTATTGGGTTTGATGGACAAAGCCAGTTGATAGGGTTGCCATCTGCTGAAACCTGAGTTCTACCTTCTTTTTGCATTTTCTCTACAAATTCTTTTGGTGCGCCTTCTAAATTCCATGTAATTTTCCAAACATGCACTTCTATACCATTGTTATGTGAAGCAGTGACACATTGTGAGATTTGGTCTCCGTATTCTGTGTATTTCTTGCTTTTCGGTAATACCCGGCTATCATAATGTGCCATACCTCCCCACGCCATATTTGGAAGGATCATGTTGATACCAGCATCCGCTAATTCTTTTGCTGATCGTTCCCAATCACCTGGATATGCTCCGAGTCCTGAGTGATTCCAAAGTGCGCGTCCTTCATTTTCGTCACTCATAAGTGAAAGAAAATATGCTTTTGATAGTGCATCTCTACTATCACGGGCAACAGACATCGCAGTATGATAGTTTTCCTTTGCATATTCGGTTTGTGCTTGAATGGATAGTGTTTTTCCTGATTGTAGATCCTTTTCTGCCTCTGATGTTTCAGCAAAAGAGATGAATTTGGTAAGAGCATCAAGGTTCTTTATGTGTCCAATGCTGTTCATCATATCTATTTCTCTTTTTGCGATAGCATGCTGAAATTCTGGAATAAGATGTCCAAG
This sequence comes from uncultured bacterium, assembly GCA_964623585.1. Classification (GTDB taxonomy): domain Bacteria; phylum Poribacteria; class WGA-4E; order WGA-4E; family WGA-3G; genus MSPOR6. The sequence continues at coordinate 1,898 of CAZURU010000206.1, read as the reverse complement.
AAGGGCAGCAAGGAGCTGCGTCTTTGTCTGAAGATCATCTGAAAGAAAGACATGGCTAAAGAAGATACCATTTTCTCCTACAAGAAATGCAGGATATCCCGTCGATTCACCGTCTGAATTATACCAGTGACCTATAATCTTGGTGTTAGGGGTTGTAGATTCAACTGCAGTAATATTCCACGATGATTGTTTTACGAAGGTTGGGAGTCCTAATATTTCAGGGGTTAATATTTCAGGAGCATCGAATCGAATACAGGAAAACTGACCAAGTGTCTCTGCTTTTAACCATTTTATTGTCTTCAAACCCAAAAGTGTTGCGACTTCATCTGCAAGGTTATATGTCACAAATAATTTTCCACCTCGTTCAACAAAACTGTTTAGTAGCGGAACTGTAGTAACCGAGATTTTTGAATTAAGAGGAAGGATTATCAGACGATAAGGATTAGTAGCATTCAATTTAAAGTGGGGGTTATTAGCAACAGAAGATTCTTGTAATTCGTCTGCAGTAAATCCGATGCTTCGTAACATTTGTCCGTATCGTTTACTGACAGTACGAGCATAATTTACATCACCTTCTGGAAGACCTGATTCGGTTGATGGCAATAAGATAGCGATATCTGTCTGTTGCGCTGACGCAAGGTTTTCTTTAGCAATTAGACTGATGAGAAAGACTAAGGTGAAAACGAAAACATGTGATATGCCAGCATGACATATTACAGAATGACGCCAGTCCTGTTTATGATGCATGGGTCTGTTTCCAGTTTAGATGATCCAAATTAATGTTGCGTTGTAGCCAATTGTGGATTAGATATATTATTGTTTCTTTGGCTAATGTGTTCTGAAGTGCCTAAGAATCTCTCTACACCTTTGACAATAGCTGAGGCTACTTTCCTTTGATACGTCTCTGATGAGAGTTTTGTCGCTTCAGTTGGATTTGATATAAAACCTGTTTCAATAAGTATTGCTGGTATTTTGGTACCTATGAGAACAACAAATCGTGCATGTTTTACGCCACGATCTACAGCACCTGTAGCAGTAACTAATTCTCTCTGAACATGTGCTGCTAATCTCCGACTATCTTTGCTCTTACTTTCTACTATTATTCCTTTTAGTAAGGATTCCAATTCTTGAATAGTATATCCTGAGTTGACATTTTCTCTTGCTGCGATGCGTTCAGCGTCCATATCCGTACTTGTTATATTCAAATAGTATGTTTCTATTCCATTTACGTTTGCGTTGTGGCTGGAATTTGCATGAATACTTAAGAACAGGTCTGCTTTGTTTCTTGTAGCAAAAACGGTTCGTTCTTTTAGCGGTATGAATGTGTCATTGCTTCGTGTTAGTAGTACTGTGTAGCCTTTTGCAGTTAGAATCGCTGCAACTTTCTTTGAAATTGCAAGTGCTATAGGTTTTTCATATATGTTACTTACCCCGATTCCCCCTGGGTCTTTTCCGCCATGTCCCGCATCAATTACAATTGTTTTTGCGGTCAATCCGAATTCCCGTGTCAGTGATCCGGGTACTAAGGACCCTGGTTCAGGTGTAGGCGGTTTCGTTACTTTCTTTTGTGGTGTTTTAACTGGTTCTTGAGGGGTAGTATTCTTGATTTCTGGTACTGTATTCTGTTTTTTCTGTATCTGCTTAAGTTCTTCGCTTGCTGCTGAGATTATGTCTTTTTTATATTCAGATTTGACAATATCAATATAGATAGTTTCGGCTCTTTTTTCATATCCATGTTGTTTATATGTTCTCGCTAATTCTAACTGTGCCATTGCAGATGAATCTGTGTCAGGATATTTTTCAGTAACGGTTTGATAGTGATGTGCAGCTCGGGCGGAATCTCCGATATGTATATAACATCGTGCAATCCAATAATGTGCTTGCGGGCGAAAAACTGA
>CAZURU010000205.1:0-9464 GCA_964623585.1 uncultured bacterium | reverse complement strand
TTGTTCCTTCAAAAGAGACGAGATGCACTTCGTTGGTCTGTTGGTCAATAATCCATAGACCTTCTTCAGTGGCTTGCATGCCGTTGGGTTGTGGACCTGGTGAGTCAAAAAGTCTTTCTATTTTTGGCATGTAAAATCTCCGCATAGAAGTGTATAATTTAGGGTTATTGTATATGGTTTAAGGAGGTGTCAAGGGGTTCCTCCAAAGAATAAACTAACACCTGGGAACTGATTATTGGTCGTTATTGTGAAGTAACTCATAGTCAATAATCCTTCCTTCGTAAAATCCCTCTGGTCTCTTTGCAATGGGATCAACATAATTGTAGGCACTAGGTTCTTGGCCTGCTATAATAACCTCGGAAATTAAGAACGCAATTTTGTCTGCAAGATGCAAATTATTTAACTCTAAACTCTGAAGATAAGGAACATCAAAAATACTGATGCGAGTTACATCTTTGGTTGTCCTTGGAGATATGACATCAAAAGCCTTCACAATATCAAAACCAACCTGTCGCTTTAGTTCGTCGTAAAAAAGGACGAGACAGTTTACGTCCCTTACACACCAACGGTGTTTATTTTTTAGACGGAATGTATAAGTAGCAATTCCGGACCAGAATTGCTGGGGATTAGAGATGTATTCTAGTCCTTCATATTTTGTTAGAAATAAAGATTTGAGGTGCCCTGATCGAGCAAGGAGTGCCAATAAGTCGTTTGAGGGAATTGCAAGATTGAGATTCTGTCCATCACGATAACTCGCGAAGGAAACCCCAATGACTTCACCTTGTCGATTTAGTACAGGTCCGCCACTGCTACCTTGAGAAATCGGAGCAGTCATCTGGAGAACTTTACCAGCGGCATCCCTTCGAATACCGCTTATGATACCATCTGAGAAAGTACCCGTTAAACCTCTCGGATTGCCCACAGCATAAATAGTTTCACCGACTTGTACATTATCGCTGTTCCCCCATAAGAGAGTCGTTGCGTTAGCCCCTGAGATTTTTAAAATTACCAAATCATGTTCCACATCAATATGTGTATATCCTTCAATGGGGTACTCATTTGTTTGGTTTATTAATTTTGCATAGCAATTACTAAGGACTCCGTGTACAACGTGGAGATTTGTTGCAATCAGATTTTCTCTTACAAAAAATCCACTACCCAAAGAAATACGCTCCCCATTGATTGTTTCACTTTCTAAGGAAACTGTAGAGTTAAAGGCGTTTTGGGCTATCTGTTGAGGTGTTGGAGGAGTTTTCATAAAACACTGTCCTTCTATCTGATGTTTTATGTATTTCGTTAATCATTTCACGATCTCATAGTCAAGGACTCTGAATTTCACGTAGGTTTTCGTTATCGTTAGCATTGGCCTTGTGGATATATCTGTGGAGGTTGCGGGTAGCTCCAATCCTAATTCGGATGCCGCTTCTTGCAATTCGGATAGTCTTTGGGACAACGACTCATATTTAGTAGACAGCCTTTTAACACTATAGTCGCTAACATTTCCGCTAGACCGCTTCGCCAAGCCAGCTGGTATTATTTCGGCAAACTTCGCAAAAGTTGTGTCAATTGGATCCCCATCTTTATCATAGAAAATTACAAGATATTGAACGTTCTTCACATTTTCTCTTAATTGGTTTCGTAAAGAAAATGTATAGCTTAAATCGTTACCAGCGTATGAAGGAATAGTATTTACGGTCCACAAGAATTTTCCACCCGTTAAACCATCAATACTAGGATTACTGAAGTCAGTTAGTATTGATCCTTTTTCTTTGTTAGATTTAATTTGAGACAAGAATTTAGCATATCCAACTTTGGCAATTAGAGTTTTGAGATATTTTGAAGGAATCGCGAAATTTAGGTTTTGTCCATCACGTATAGTAAAAACAGAAACTCCTATGACTTCGCCTTTTTTGTTTAAGACTGGACCTCCGCTGCTACCGGGAGATAGCGGCGCGGTAATTTGAATAAGTTTATCATTGCCAACCGGGCGGATACTACTGATGATTCCATCTGAGAATGTACCTTCTAATCCTCGCGGGTTACCAACAGCGTAAACTGTTTCACCAACCTGAACCAAATCACTATTACCAAGATGGATAGTTTGCGTTCCCAGAGTCGTGACCTTAAGTATTATCAGATCACGTTTCTCGTCAATTGCGGTGTAACCTTCAATATTGAACTTGGTCTTTTTGCCTACTAATTTTGCATAGCCTCTTATAGCACCCTCAACAACATGAAGATTTGTTGCAATTTGCCCTTGTCCGACGAAGAATCCACTACCCAATGAAAGCGGTTGACCGTTCTTATCTTCCATAACGAGAAGAACTGTTGAACGGAACGCTTTTTGCGCAATTTGTTGGGGTGTTTGTGCAGTTGCTATAGATACAACGCAGACCAGAAAAACATGTAAAAGAAAAAAGTGCAAAGTTGATTTTATGAAATATCTTGTCATGATTACTCCTTTATTATGGACAAGTATCCTTAGTTAGTAGGTGTTCATGTTCTTTTTTTGTATATACACTACCGTTGACTAAATTAGGATCTCTAAAATCATCAAATAAGTCACTGTCCCCCTTTTCAGGACTTGGATAATCGGAATAAGAAATTAATACTTTTACCCTAGCTATTAGAGCTAACGCAATGATATGTTCATCATCTGATTTTAATTTTCCTTTTAACTCATTTTCTTTTTCTTCCACGCCTTCAGAAACTAACTTGAAATAACCCGCTCGGCTCCGTTCGTTTGCCCAGGTTTCCATACCCCCTTTTCTCCATTCATTCTTATACTTTTCGGTATTAGAATAAACGATTTTACCATTTCTATTTCTTAACCATTTTCGGACAGGTTCCAATTCTTCATTTTTTGGATTTCTGAATCTACCAAAAGTATTTGTATCCAATATAACACACATTTCTTAATCCTCAAATCCCATAAGTCGATCAGACTCTAACAAGAAAAAATCCCGATAATGCTTCGGGACGTTGGTAAGATTCCCCATCTTATCAAAACCAATATTATGCACCTTGACAATATTCCCCTTCGGTTCAAAATAGATGAGGGAAACATCGTCGGGTTTGATGTTACCTTTCCTGATTTCAATACGGGCACGGTCAATCATATAATCGCTATGTGTTTCAACGATGAATGACTGGTTACCTCGATTTACCAATTCTGCTAATAAAGAAGAAAATGCAGCCTGCGCTCTTGGATGCAAGTGTACCTCAGGTTGCTGGAGTAAGGTGAAATTTGATAACCTATGTCGCCGGGACCTCTGAGATGTATTAGGATTTAAAACCTGAACCAATAGTGGTAAGATCTGACTAATACCGTAGCCAACATCCATGATATTTGAAGTTGGACCTCTTACCTTGAATTGTAGTTGAAATGGGGCACCGAGTGAACGACCAAGCTTTTTAATTTTTATGTTCTGAAACAGTCCTGAACTCTCACCAAAGTCTACCAATTGCTTTTGTAACATTGCCCAATCATTTTTTTTTGTTGCTTCAATACGCATTAAAAACATTGGAACATCGCTTCCCTCGGGATCATTAAATTCACGTGTCGGATCGTATGTCCGCTTAGGACGCGAGCGAACCGGAGATGTACTAAAAATTGACAAGTTTTCCAGGGAATCAAATGGTTGGAATCTCTTTCTTTCAGATTTTTTATTTCTTTTCATTAGATAATTATAAAGAGCTCTTTCCCCTTCTGATTTGTCACCAAAAGATGGTAATAACATAAAAAGAGGATAATTGTTCAATACTTCAGATGTGGTAACTATTTGATACTGGTTTTGTTCTTGATTAAACGAAGTTAAATAAACATCCGTATCCATTTTATCTTCGGTCATAAAAACAATTTTACCATCAGTGAGTTTCATTGTGATTGAACTTACAATAGGTTCAATACCACTTGCTTTCTCTATAAATTCAACTGTCACTTCAATTTTTTCATTTTCGTATTTGTACGTAAATCCAAGTCTAAAAATTTTTTCTGGTTTCTTGCTATTTCTAACAATATCTTTAAAGGTTCCCATGGAATAAGGATGTGAATTAAAATCTATTCTTCGTTTTTGAAAATAATCAGCTAAAACATGAAAACTAGCTAAAGCTGTTGTTTTACCAGTACTATTCTCACCAACCAAGAACGTCAATGGACGAATTTCAAGTGTCTGGTGTCCACCGAAGCAACGGACCTCTTCCATGGTGAATTGTGTAATACTCATACTATTATCCTCACTATTATCCCCGTATAGTCATTTGCGACATTAGGTTAAAGTATAGCATATTCTTTATGCAAACTTAAGTATTTTTTCTTTGTAAAGCGTAGGAGATTACGAACGTCTCATATCAATTCGCCGCAACGCAATATCAATGAGCAACAAGAGCAGAGCAGCGATGATGAATGGTCGCCATAGATGTATGCGTAACACGACAGGATTCTCTGGCGGACGAAACGCATCTTCAGCAGTAATATTGTACTTCCCACCAGAAACTGATGAAAGCTGAGTCAATAAGGGTTCGTTAGCATTACTCACAAGATATTCCTCTGGATAGGATACAACAGTACCTGTCACCTGCGTATTAACTATATCACCTGACTGTTTCTGCATGATGTTCAAGAAATAGGGACCTATCTCCTTGGTAGGAAATTCAAGCTCATATTTTCCCGGTGCTGTCTGGGATATTGCGAGATTCTTCTTTTTTAAATCGGGACCAATTAACGATATATCGCTATCCAATTCATTTAGAAAAGCACCATTTTCACTCAGTGCATCAATAGCAAGATGTGCAATACCTTTATCTTTAGTAATTTCAGCTTGGAAATTGCTGAGAGTAGTTTTTCGCATTGTATCACGAACAAGTTGTGTCCAGAACTTTCCATAACCGGGCCACTCTAACCAATCTGATGCCCAACGCGCTTTCGCATCAGACGTGAAGGCAACTACTTTACCTAACCCGTATTGCCAACTTGCCATAACAGGATCCCCTCTATCAGATACAAGGAATATCTCAGCTGTAGGACGGGGTTGCGTTGCTACATATCCGAGTAAGAACGGAGCAAGGTCAAGGTCAATGCCGCTCAAAACTTGTGTCGGTTTTATACGTTGTGGAATAAACGGCTGGTCTATGATCGCTGACTTTGATGCAGTAACGGTCTCTTTAGCAAATATCTGTGGGACATTATACGGGTCTTGTGTGAAATACTCACGTCCACCACCCCATTTTGCAAGGTCACCAAGCATGTTCATATCTGCACCGCTCCCTATTCCCACCGTAGAAATCGTTATCCGTTCTGAATGCATAGAGTTTGCAATGCCGTACCAGTCACCGGGTGTTGAATGTCCATCACTCAGCACAATGACGTGCTTGAGTTTGGCAGTCGTTTCAGTTAATGCGAAATACGCTTGCTGCAATGCAGGATAAAGGTTTGTTCCGCCACTTGCAGTGATTGTTCCAACTTGATTTGAGATAAATGCTTTATCCGACGCATCGTGCATTTCGGTAATCCAGAACGGTGAACCATCAAACGCAATTACACCTATCTTATCACGCGGTCCAAGAAGTTCCACAGTTGATCGAGCTGCTTCCTTCGCTAATTCTATCTTGATGCCACCCATACTTCCCGATTTGTCTATCACCAGCACCATTGCCAAAGATGGATTCTCTTTCTTCTTTTCTGTGTCGGTTCGCACCGGTAACACCTCTTCAATCGGTGTCTTGTAGTAACCTCCAAGCCCAAAGCTGTTTTCACTTCCAAGCATCATAAACCCCCCACCAAGGTCCTGCACATACGTACGGATGAGTTCCATCTGTTTATCGTTCAGTCGGTTTGCAGGAACATCACTAAACATGACGAGTTCATAGTTCTGTAAATCCGCAAGTTCATTTGGCACACCTAAACCGTTCCGGACGTCTACACGGATTTTTGCATCTTCCAATACACGAGATAAGTATCTGGTTTGCGATTCGTTCTCATCTATGAGAAGAATCTTCGGCTTTCCAGAAACAGAGACGATGCCGAACGCTCTATTATTATCGTAGCGCGTATCCTGCGTCGACCGACAGATAACATCGTAAGTTAATGTACCACTCTCTTCAGATGTTTCAGTAAAGACGACACGATTTTCTCCTTCAACGAGTCTAACCTCCTTCTTTGCTGCTTCAAATTTGTTCTTGGATAGACGAACTTCTGCCAAATCTTCATGGTTGCTATGGATTATGACTTCAAGATTAAAAGGTGCTCCCTGTTTTACTTGTGCAGGCGCATCTATCCGTTGAACCATCACCTCTGGTTCATCACTGGGAAATATCGGAACCGTGTCAATCTGAATCCCGAAATCCTTACCCCGTAACCCTGTGTGGACAGCATCACCTTTTGTCTCTATACCATCAGAAATTAGGACAATCCGTTTATTGGCATTAGAAGGAAACACACTCCATGCAGTCTCAATCGCTTGTGCAATATTTGTCGTGTCGCCAGCTTCTTCATCCGCATCTAACCATTTCTGTTTTGTATCTACAAGTTTTAATTCACCTGAAACAATAGTATCCTGATCGTTCTCAGGACTTTTGAGGATTTCTGCTCTATCTGTAAACGCAATAATACCGACCTCCTGATTCCCGTCCCGAGATGATAGTGCTTCATTGAGAAATTCTGTTGATTTAGTCAAACCTTCTTCTGAAATGCTATCTGAAATGTCAGTCAGGAACATGACAGTTAACTTTTCATCAGTTTTTAAGTATTGTAAATCCGAAACTCCAAGAATTAACAGAAGGATAATGATTATCCTTATACATAGACTAATTATTCTCTGAGTCCGAGATAAGTCTACGAGACTACGCCTGTATCCATAATAGAGGACAGGTAATAACAGCAGCAACAAAAGTAAAAACGGACGCGTGATTTCCATATTTTTTAGGTTCCATTATGATTGAGGTCAATAGAGATTTGATTATGTTATCAAACGATTAATTTGATAAAGAGTATACCACAGAAAACCTGTGGATGGCAAGATAAACGCATCACTTCACCTATTTAAAAGGTGTTGAATATGAGTAGATTTTACATCTTTTTTCTTGTTCTTATCGTCCACAAAACACAAAATCAACTGACACTCTGTTATAAAGGGATTGGCAAGACCGAAGCAAAACAGATAACTGAACAACTACAAAACATATACCCAGCGTGAAAAATGAGACAGGTGTGGTAATCAGTGGATCAATACCAACACCCGTAGAAACATGTCCCGAAAGTGCGCGTAGGAAACTCCCATCCCCTGCCCCGACATCTAAAAGTCGAGATCCCCGCGGTATATAAGGTTGGACCTTCGCAAACCGCATCTGTGCTAACCATCGGTCTACGGTTTTCGGTGCGGGTATAGATACAGGGTCGGATGTCATTTTCACTCTCTGTATGGGTTCACTTTATGTTTGAGCATAAAGCGTATATGTCGTGCAGCGTCTCTGATGGCGTTCAGTTTAGAGTCTCCGGCTCGCGGATGATAAGTAATCGGTATCTCTTGTATCTTCAACTTAGCCTCAACTGCTTTGATGACCATTTCAGATGCAAACTCCATTCCAGTTGTTTTCATATCCATCTGTTTGTAAGCTGCCGCGGTAAATGAACGCATCCCGCAGTGCGAATCGCTAATATTTGTCCTGAAAAGTAATCGCAGCATCCCCGATAATATCGGGTTGCCTATGTACCGGTTCGCCCAGGGCATTGCCCCGTGCAGTATCTCTCCTTTGAACCGATTGCCTATCACGAAATCAAACCCCTGCTGCAGCGGTGTTATGAACCGCTCAATGTCGGTAAAATCATAGGTATTATCAGAATCCCCCATGATAATGTATTGTCCTTGTGCGGCCTTGAAACCAGCAAGGTAGGCAGCACCATAGCCGCGCGTCTGTTGATGCACGACGTGGGCACCAAGTTTTTGTGCGATTGCAACAGAATCATCAGTCGACCCATTATCCGCAATAATTACCTCCCCCACAATGCCTAAAGATTTGAGGGTAGATTGTGCCTTTTCAATACAAATGCCAAGGGTTTCTTCTTCGTTGAGACACGGCATTACGACAGATATCTCAATGTTTTGGGTGTTCATTGGATAACCTGCCTGACGATTCTATCTCAAGATATTTTGGGTGTATTGTGATATTCTCAGGATAGTTGATTTTCCATATCTGTACATCAGGGTATAAGTTTTCGGTTTTTGGCACAGTGAGGACATTTTGAAAAGCGTTTGAGTGTTCTCCTCGTATGAAAAGTTTGACAGCAATGCTGTTCCATCCGATTTCAGGTATGTAAAAACTGTTCCGAAGCACTTTATCTGTATCAAATAGTAGGAGGAGTCCTCCCCTTTCAGTCTTTACAGTGTCGGCAGGGGATATCCGTTTATCTCCGTAAAATGCAATGTAAGGAAGTTTGACTGATGGTTCTTCTCCAAAGACAGCATTTATAGACAAGTTTTCTATGTCATTTCCGATTACATCAATTCGCGTTAGGTTTACCTGTATCAAGTGTGGTGTTTTCACTTTCTTGGGTTCAAGTGAGTACTGTATACCTGGGGTAGTGGGTAGTAAATTGAGTTGAAGGAGTGTGAAATATCTATCCAGGTTTTCATCACTGCCGACCGTGGAATTTCCATCTGCATTGGGTGCGATTTCGCTACCGGTTATCATGAGATGCGTTGCCTGATGTGCTTTTAGAAAATGTAGTGCTTCTATTTCGGATTGTGCACAGAACAGATGTCGGAAGTATAGATGTACCTTGTGTGGTATAAAATGGTCTTGGTCTATGATGGTTCGTATGTGTGCGAGTACGTTGAGTTGACTTCCGTATGTCCAGTGGGCAGCGATGACAGGCGTATCTGTTCCATCCGTTGTCATTTTTTTGGATGGGATTTCGTTTTTTATCCACTCAAAAGCGTGTATGTGTGTTCCTTGTCCGGGTGTTGCTTCTCGTTTTGCTGCGGCTTGGAGAGTTCCGATTGCGTATCCGCCTATAGGTTTCCAAAATAGGAGTAGTGCTAAGAGAGTGACGACAAGTCCACCTGTAATAAGCTTCGGGTGGAGTGTTCTCCCGAAACATTTGAGATGTGTGCTATTGAATGTAGGGATAGTCGTAATATGTTTGAGTATGGCAGCGGTGCCGATTGCCAGGGGCATTCCGAGGAAGAAGCTGAATCTGAGCCCACTTCGGGCGAAACTTATCCAGATCAGGAGCCAGGCAAGTAAAGCGATGACTTCAAGCTCATACTGTTTTTTCTGCTGTTGGTGTATTACCACGATAGCCATTCCGATACCAGACAGCACAACCGTCCCAATAAAGAGATAGTTTCCTACGGTGCCTCCTATCCAGGTCTCTATAGGTTCGCGTAGGAAGACTGTCGTGCAGAGAAGGGCAAGTCCGGTAACGAAAGGAACGGCGTTTCTTTTCCACAGAAACAGCGTGATAG
>CAZURU010000204.1:0-9488 GCA_964623585.1 uncultured bacterium | reverse complement strand
TCCGCACCGCTGGTGCTGATATGTGATTATCCAAAGCCTCAGAGAGGCGAAAGGTGTATAGTTCACATGGATCCAACCAATAGCAAGCCCCAGAGGGGCGAAAGGTGTATTAAACCCACTAACGTATTTCATTCAATTAACGCCAATTGCAGAATACGCGTTTGGTATTCTGCCTTGGTAAGGAAACCGAACCTACTGGGCGGGACACAAGGGACAAATTATCCTGAAAATCCTGGTTCAGACAAAGGATGCATTTCCATCCTATCCATCTGATAGCACCAAATACCTCTTATCCTGTAAATCCTGGTTCAGATTAGCATTAATATCAACTAAACAGTGATCGCAGTACCCACAGTCCCTGACCCGGCTCACTAATGTAGAAAAACCCATCATCGTTAAAACCATCAACAAGAGAACCTGGATTATATTCTGCAAGCACATCCTTAACCGGTCTCCATTCATAACCAACTGATTCTACTTCAGTCTGCGTTAGATGTTCGGTTGCGTAAATAACCCTGAAACGTCCTTCGGTACTGCCATGAATAAGGTGTGCCGCTGCAGACAGATTCTCTCGTAATTCAGTGTTCGCCTCTACGGCTTGAAGCGTTGTTGGTGTTCCACGATATCCATATTTTCTGATAAGTCGGTCAATTTCCTGATCTTCACCGAATTCGCGAAGTCCAGGTGCAATAATCAACAACTCCCCGTCATCTGCCATAGCCATTCGCGTGCGATAAATCGCCTTGTTACCCAGCCAAGTACTCTTAAACTCTTTTGGATCTAAGTAGACAACCACCTTATCTAACGGTTGATCTAAGAATATCATATTGACTTTCCGACTTAATTCAGCCGCAATCTCAAAAGTACGTGCATCATCACCTATGTAAAGTCCCCGCATTACCCGATCACCATTTATATCTGCATCCATAACGGTCATCACATAAACAATTCCCAGCTGCTTCAGATAGTGTGAATGGGAATAATTGAGAACCTTTCTAACAGAGGTATCGGTCCGTCCCATCAATTGTTCCATCCCGTCCACTGCACCAAGAAAATGAGATTTGTTAATCATCTCAACACCACCTACGCCGACAAGGATGTTCTTAAATCCATTCGCTATTCCGATAACCTCATGTGGCACCACCTGTCCGACCGAGATGATAAGTTCATAGTCCCCCTTCACAAGTCGGTCATTGACTGCAACCGGAATACTATAATCAAGTTTATCCCTTGACACTTCCCGAACAAACGCTGCAGGCACATCACCAAAGTGGTACAATGAGGAACTTTTGCCAGTTCGCCAATTGTGTTCATAGAAGGTTGCTTTCGGTAAATCGCCATACATATCAGCAATCTCTGCTTGGGTCATGGGCGAATGTGTACCGATAGCAGGCAGCACATCAAAGGTTGTCCCGTTTGCACCATCCCAAAGCGAATATAAAATCCTTGTGAGTTCACCAGCGTTAGAATGGAAACGCGTTATATCTGGGGGCACCACGAGAATCCGCTTTGGAATCCCCCCCAGCTTTAGCAGTGCTTCTTGTAGCAATGCACGTTTTTCTTCACTTGTAACAACAACGTCTTTCCCACCATAAGCAATGTAAGTTGACATAATCCTATCCCAAAAGAGTCTTTAAAGAATGTATGGTGAGAAACATTGTCTCTCACCATGATTAGTAACGACTAATATGCGTTTTTTATGACACCCCAAGTCGTGCTCAACTTTTCTTGAGGGTCTACAGGTAAAACAAGGTCTTCTACCTTGTCCCCAATGAAGAGATTATCAATGAGAACAAGTCCATAGTTTCCGAATTTACCGGTCTCAAATGTTCCATCCTGACCTTCAATTGCGGGATTGATGCTGTCAAAAGATCTATTGTCTTTACGTTCCTTCAACTTAAACGTAAAATTATCACCTGAAAGCGTGAGTTGGGCGCGATACCAGACATTCGGTTGATTGCTTACCGAACCCGGCTGAATCTCTGCCCAATTTCCCTGACGTTTGTAGAAAATGTAAGCACTACCCCCCTGACGACGATCACATAGATAGAACTTCTCACCACCCTGAAAACGGAACACGACACCCATATAGGCATCCTCTGGGAACATCATATCCCACTCAGCGACATAATCACGCCAGCTATCATCACCAACCACATAGATTGATCCGCCAACGTCATGACGCGAATCACCTGCCGGATTCGTTGAAGTTTTAAGTATCTTATTACCCGCTTGTTGTGGGTCAACGATGACTTCCGCTTTTGTATCACCATCAAACCCGATTTCCCATTTTGTGGGTTCACTACCAATAGTATCCTTCTCAAAATCGTCATGAAACAACAACTTTGCTGATGAATAACCTGATGTAAGAAATATCAACACCAGCATTGATAATAGAACAACGATATATCTAATATACATATTTCCCTCCGTAGTATTATCAGCCGTTTATCAACCAATTATCAAATTCTGCTTGAATGTTTATTAAAACTATTATATCATAGAAATAACAATTAAAAACATTAAAGAGGCTTGCATGCGTATTCTGCATACTGCTGATTGGCATATCGGACAAAGGTTACATGAACGTCAACGAATTGATGAACACAAAGAATTCCTCAATTGGTTACTCAACACTATAAAGGAACAGAAGGTTGATATCCTCCTTGTTTCTGGTGATATTTTTGACACAGCATTACCCTCCGCTGAAGCAACCAATCTGTATTACACTTTTCTCTATCGACTTTTCAATGAAACCGATGCTTCTACGGTCATCATAGCAGGAAATCATGATTCACCGCGACATTTAGATGCGCCAAGAGAATTCCTCAAGATGGGAAGAATACATGTTATCGGACAAACGCATGAACCTGCTGAATGTGTTGTTGAAATCCCATCAGATAGTCCTAAAATTGCAATCGCTGCAGTTCCTTATCTATCTGAGAATGAACTCCCCCACGTTTCTTATGAATCAGAGATAGATAAACAGGAACGTTACCGTGAACGGCTTAAATCATTTTATCGGGATTGCGTCTCACACATGTCGGCAAATATACCTAAAATCTTGATGGGACACCTATTTGTTCATGGCGGAGCCGTTGGAGATTCCGAAAGGAACATTCAGATTGGGGGTGCTACTGCAATTAGACCCAACGACTTTCCTGATGATGTAGATTACGTCGCGCTTGGACACCTTCATAGACCGCAAAACATCAAAGGTAAGGCATATCCTATACAATACTCAGGTTCACCGATACCACTGAGATTCAATGAAGCACGTTATGATAAGAAAGCCTTTCTGCTGGAGTTTTCTGATGAAGCCATCTTGATGCGAAACGATGAAATTAATATCCCTATTTTCAAAGAACTCAGAACACTTGTGGGTGATGAAAACCATATTCTTTCACAAGCTATGTTAGGAGATTGGGATGGAAAGTATATCCAAGTAAAGTTGGAATTAGATTCTGCGCGGGCAGGCGTTGCAGACGAAATAAGGAAGGCATTTAGTGATCGTGGTGGCGATGTTCTTACCGTTGAAGTAGATTTACCAAACGAAGGAGATCAACCAAAAATAAAAGTTGAAGATATGAAAAAACCAGAAGAGATTTTTGATCAATACCACCAAACTAAATTCTCTACACCACCAGATGCATCATTAAAACAGACTTTCAAAGAATTGTTGGAAATGATTGAGGAAGACTAATGAAATTATGTAAACTAAAACTAAAAAACTTAAATAGTTTTCGCGAAGAAATAGAAGTTGACTTTGAAAAACCGCCATTAGACGCGGCATCGCTTGTAGCAATTACAGGTCCTACAGGTGCGGGGAAAACGACACTGTTAGATGCAATCTGCGTCGCACTTTATGGTAAAACGCCGCGTCTAAGCGGAAACAAAAGCCAACATGCAAGTCATCTCGTAAGTCACGGAGAAACTGAAGGGTTTGCGGAAATAGAGTTCTCTGTGAATAACATACGATACAGTGCTTCATGGTCTATTAAACGAAGAAAATCCAACAATGACATTAATGTTAAGCTATATCAGGTACATAATAATCAGTTGATTAGTGCTAGATTGTCAAATAAAGGAAAATATCATGGTTCAAGTGAAAAGACTGTAAGTGAAGAAGTCACTTCGATTTTAGGACTTGACTATGATGCTTTCAGACGTTCTGTGTTGTTAGCACAAGGTGATTTCGCAGCATTCCTAAAAGCAGACAATGAAAGTAGAAGAGCAATTTTAGAAGCAACGGCAGGTATACATATCTATAACACGCTTAGAGAGAAACTCAATGAGAAAGTCAATGCAGTCACAGACGGTTTTGAAGAAGTCAACAGGAAATTAGAGAAAATAGGGGAAGTCTCACATGAGTCAGTTAATGAAGAGAATGAGAAACTTGATAAATTACAGATAGAATCAAAGAAATTAGAAAATCGACATCGCAAAGTCCAGAAGGATAAAGAGAAAGAGGCAAAGCGGCAAGAACTCTATGAGGAACTACTGCAAGCAGAAAATCAATTGGATCAACTAAAAAATCAACAAGAAGACATAGAAAAACTCAAACATGAATTGGAACGTGCAAACAAAGCGAATCAACTTCTTCCAGAGAAGCAATCTTTTGACAACGCAAAGTCAGAACATAATAGTGCAAAAGAATCACTGCAACAAGCGTATACTGAATTAGAGAAAACAGAAACCCTTAAGAAGAACCGTCAACAAGATTTTGAGAAAAAGAATAAGGATTACACTAAAACGTCTGAAAATAAAGAACAAAAAATGAGGATTTACACTGATGCCAAGACAGACTTAGAGCGCGCCGCTGAAAGGTTTGCTGAAGTGGATAAAAGAAATCCTAATTTAGCAAATTTGGTAAAGGATATTGATACCTCCTCAGGTAAGATGAAAAAGGATCTTAAACGACAAGATAAACTAATAGAAGAGATTACTAATACAGAAGACTTTCTGAAACAGAACCCCCTTCCGTCAGACCGTAACTCACGGCGAATTAAGCTGACAGCACTGTTAACAGAACTCAATTCACAAGAAAATAGTTTAATAGAAAAAACTAAGATACAATCAGACCACAAGTCAAAGATTAAAGAAGTCAAACAGACAATAGAAGAACATTCAGGCAAGCTGGAGGAACTTAAGGCAGAAGAGGCTGAACTATCAGAATCACTGAATGAACTTGAGGAAAAGTATAAATCACTTCAGGATGCTGGTTCACTGGAGGATTGGCAAATACAGAGGGATGATGCCAGAAAAGCACAACCAATAGCACAAAAATATGAGACTCTGACAGGTCAACTCCATAATGAAGAAAATGAATTGAAATCGTATCAGGAGAGTTTAAACGGTATTGCGGAATCCCTTGATGAAATTGAGGATCAAATAGAACTACAAACGCAGGTGTGTAAACGCGCAGACGCAGAAGTAGACAAATTTGAAGCAGAAAAACAGATAGCAATCTTATCAGACCCAGTCAATCAACTACGACAACAGTTAGAGGTTGGAAAACCGTGTCGTGTATGTGGTTCTACAGAACATCCTCATAAAGATAGAGTGGAACTTGACAGTCAAGAAATTCTTGAAGATATAGAGAGTCAATTGGAAGATGCTGTAGAGACAGCAAGTAAGGAACTAAAGAGACAACAGAAATTAGATCGACAAAAGGTACAATATCAACAAAATCATGCAAATACTTTAGACCAAATTGAAGCATGTAATGATGAAATTGCAGATCTAAATTCCAATATTGATGCCACGTCTACTAAATGGAACGAAATCTATGAAGATAAAGATATCTCATCTGAATGGGTCAATGAACAGTATCAGATAGCGGACACAGCCATTGATAACCTCAACACTGCTCGTGATTTATATAGTGAAGCAATTAATGGAAAAACTATTGTCTCCCAAAAACTCGAAAATTGTGAACGCGACCTGGCTCGAGAAAGCAAAACATTAAAGGATACGAAGAAACATTTAGGAACAGTTGCTTCCGAAATTGAAGGAATAAATGCTGACATGTCCGCTATAACAGAGAGTTTTTGGGAGTCTATGCCACCAGATTTTCACGGCACTTCACCCGAAAAGTCATTAGAACAATTTGACGAAAAGATCAAGGCAGTTGATGAAAACGAACGCGAACTGAATACAAAATCTAATCAACTAAAAGTACTAAAAACAGAAATTGAAGGCAACGAAGGAATATTTGATGGTTTGAAAAAACAGCGCGAACAACTAACGACAGAAATTGAACGTTATCAAGGAGAAGGTGATTCATTCATACAGTCTGTTAGAGAGAAAACTGATGGGTTAGAAAACGAAGATCAAATTAACGCAGCAATCAAACAGTTAGAAACAGAACTGGAAACAAAAGAGGTAGCACGAAAAAGTGCTGAACAAAAGCTTCAAGAAAGTACACAACTCTTAACAAAGAACGAAACTACACACAATTTATGCATAGAACGACTGAAGCAATGTAAAGAAGCTTTTGAGGAAGCAAGCAAAGGATTTCAAGCAAAGCTGGATGAAGCTGGATTTGAATCCCCAGAGACACATGAGAGTGCGATCCGAGACCAAGACCAAATTGATGAGATGACGCGAAAAATGAACGCATATGCTGACGAAAATAAACAAATCACATCGTCTATAAATGAACTGAAAAAGCATTTTGTAGAGGATGAATATGATCCAGATGAATTGGATAGAATTGCTGCCCAAGAAACTGAGTTAGAAACCTTGACATCTGAAAAACAACAAGAAATTGGTGGACAGCAGAATATAATTAAAAACTTGAGAGAAGCACTGAAACAACGTGAGGAAATTGAGGGAGACTTAAACGATGCAAAAAAAGAAATGGATCGTTGGAAGAGATTGCAAGAAACAATCCCCGCAAACACTTTGCGAGGTTTTGCTTTAGAAATCATCTTCAGACAGATGGGGGTTATCGCCAATGAACAGTTGAGACACCTTACTTCTGGTAGATACCAACTAAAGGTTGAAAGCATCGGTGAATTAACTGTCATAGATCGTTGGAATGCAAACAAAGAAAGACCCGTTGAAACGCTCTCAGGTGGAGAGTCGTTTTTGACAAGCTTAGCACTTGCACTTGCACTATCTGAACTCAGTCAAGGGCGCGCACAACTCAATTCGCTGTTTCTTGATGAAGGATTTGGGACACTTGATGCAGAGACATTGGATGTCGCAATTGCATCCTTAGAAGGGCTTCAAATGCAAGGGAGAAGTATCTATTTGATCAGTCATATACAAGAACTCACCAGACGTTTACCTGTCAAAATTAAAGTCAGAAAACGAGGTGATGGAAGCTCATACATAGAAAAACTGTAGGTTTTGATTTTTTATAGTAGGGTTTAAAATTGTGTAAACCTCTTAACCGTTAACTAATAGGAGAATACAAATGCAATTCGGTTTCATGTCGTCTGTCTGCCCACCGCTAACGTTGGCAGAACTTATTGACAAAGCAAAACAGTATAATTACGAACATTTAGAGCTTCGTGTTGAATGGCAACACAAACATGGCGTAGAATTAGATTCTACACAAGAGCAACTCAACGAAGCAAAAGCGCGTTTCGCTGACAGTGGCATCACACTATCTTGTATCGCTACAGGTGTAAGGTTTATTGATCCAGATGCAAATAAACGGTCACAACAGGTGGAACTACTGAAAAAGTATATTGATCTATCTGAGAAGATGGGGGCAAAAAACATACGTATCTTCGGAGATCCGGTACCAAAAACACCAACTGAAATTGATCAAACCCTGGATTGGGAGGCTGATGGAATCAGAGCGTGTGACGGATTAGCAGGAGACGCAGGCGTGGCACTCTGTTTAGAAACGCATGGGAATCTACTTGCAAGTTATTTAGCAGAAGTACTGTACCGATCAGAAGCGCAAAACACCTATGTAAACTGGCACGCTGCACACCATGTCAGACATGGACAACCAGTTGACGTGGCGTATGTTCATCTGCGCAATAAAGTGCGGCATGCACATGTCAGTTTCGGAAATGAGGGACCTATGCCAGATACAGAGAAAGACTCCCTAACACTCCTGGCACAAGATGGATATACCGGATTTATCTCAATAGAGGTTATCAATCCGAAGGATTCGGAAGCTGTGCTAAAGAGGCATGCAGAACTGTACAAAACGTTGTAATACAAGACTAATGCTTGTCAAGTGCTATTCTGTAGGTCGGGTAGGGCGAAGTGCCAATAAAAAAATATTAACTGGCGACATGATAGTTCCAATGAATACGTGTCGGGTTTCGCTTCGCTCTACCCGATCTACATGTAAGAATTGACATTCTATTAACGCAATTCATAGCGGTAGGTGCGATTTCCTAATTGCACCTATCTCAAATAAACACGTTAGATCCTGGCTATACATTGAACGATTCACCACAACCGCAAGTGTTTTTTGCGTTGGGGTTGGTAATTTTAAAACCTGAATCCATCAATCCATCATTGTAATCCAACACCGAACCGGCAAGGTACAAGGAACTACGCGGGTCAACAAAAACCTTCAACCCGTGAAATTCAAAAACCTTATCCGTTTCTTTAGCTGCACCAAACTCAAGATTGTATTGGAAGCCTGAGCATCCACCACCGATAACTTGCATCCGTAAACCCAACACATCCTCAGCACTGTTTTCACTGTTATTGATGAGAACAATCGCTTTTTCTGCAGCCGATTCTGTGACATTTATCATTTCTATATCTCCTGTTCTGCCAGATCATATACTGACTTGTGCGTCTTCAATAGCATTTTTTAATACCTGTTCAGCATAAACTGTAAATCGCAATTTATCTTCAGGAATCCCACCTAATACCTGTGAAATATATTCTGCAGATATTGTCTTCGCTTCCGAAATGTGTCTATCCGACACCAATTCAGTTAGCACTGATCCGCAGGCAATCACCGTTGGACATCCAAAAGCACGGAATTTTGCAGCAGTGACGACATCATCAACGATCCTGAGTGTAAGCTTTATCATCTCACCATTTGACGCAGAACCGATTGTCGCAACACCATCAGCATCAGCAATCGTTCCGACATTGCTTGGGTTGTGAAAATGTTCAGATACCTCTTGCGTATACATATCCCATGCCCTATTAGTGAAAATAAAATGCATGATTTACACCACTTCTTAAGCCATATTATACACTATTATAACCTATTTGTCAAATCCACCCAGAAGGTAGGGTTTGTAAAGTTTTTGCATTCTATTTGTCAGAATCGCGGAGGACGCGGAGGACACGCCAGTTACATAGATGGGCGCGGAAGGGGTTTCTGGTTCATTATATGACATTATACGACTTTGATCAGCTACAAAGATGCACAATCTAACAGAATGTGTATTATTGGTGAAGGTATTGAAGATTAAGTGGTAAAAACTTTACACACCCCTTGCAAAGCATCTCCTTGATATTTTCCTTAATATAGGGTATAATACTCATTATGA
>CAZURU010000203.1:0-9492 GCA_964623585.1 uncultured bacterium | reverse complement strand
TGTCTTAGGATTAAGGCGGAAACATCTTCTGTCGTTTCGTCTACATCATCATCATATTCTTCACCGTCGCCATCATCTTCTTGAGGTTCTTCTTCTGCGTCCGCTGTACGATTAGCATCTTCGGATTCGTCTTTTTCGTCAAAACCGAAAGGTACATATTCCTCGTTTTCACTCTGATCTTCATCGTGTGACGGTGCAGTTTCTTCCTCTTCAATGTTATCAATTTCGTCAATTTTCAGATTCATTTTTCTCCTCTTTAGTTATGATTGCCTTTTACACAGCAAGTTTTTGCGATAAACGTGTTTATATCTTATCAGATTTATGTGGTTAAGTCAAGAAAAACCGTGTTCAGGTAGTGACAAAACACTTTACGCACTCATAAGAACTATGGTATACTATAAATTGTGAATTATGTGATTAGATGGAAATTTGCACACTCAAGGAATATATCAAATGGCAATACAGATAGCACTTTTCAACCACAAGGGTGGAGTCGGCGAAACAACTACTACCTTCAACCTCGGTTGGATGTTGGCAGAAAAAGGCGAGAAGGAAAAGACTTTATGCAAAAAATCACGAACAATGAGATTCAATTCTTCAATGATAACGGTTATCTTATCCTCAAAAGAGTGATACAACCTGATGAACTCACAGTAATTCAGCGAGAAAGTCAACGACTCATAGATGAAATCTTGGATGGGGGACCCGCAGATGAATGGTGTATGCGAGGCCCTGAAGGAATTCCTTACTATCTTACCTACCTTCATTCACATCCGAACGAGTTTTCACTGCGATTACTCGGTCATCCCTTTATCGGCGATCTACTGAATAGAATTATCGGACCAGATTTTGTCCCTTGTTATGAATCACTCGTTTTCAAACTACCTAAACACGGGTCTTCTGTTCGATGGCACCGTGACGGTAATGCTATTCGTGAAAACCTTCCGATTTTTAACGTCGATATCTACATCGATAAATCCACTGTTGATAACGGTTGTGTCTGGGTTATACCGAAAAGTCATCTGTGGAGTATTGAAAAGGCACAAGAGGAAATAGATAAAGGTGAAGAGAATTTTAAACGTTCCGATGCTGTTCCTGCTGAAGTTGACCCAGGTGACATTCTACTGCATCATACAAAAGTCCTGCATGGGAGCAAGATAAATACAAGCGATACGCTGCGAAGAGTCATCTATTTTGACCAGCGCACACCGCAATGGAATGAACGGTACAAATGGTGGCAAAACGATTTCCTTACACAACGTTGTAAAATGTATCAGCGCGCCCTCCATGAACGCAAGACGACTCGTTATGAATCTGATACTGAGCAATTCGCTTATGAAGTGCCATCAGATATGCCAAATTGGGATCCAGAGGATGCTTTTGACCTACGTATAAAACATGGGGATTACAAATACATAGAGTAACGTGAGCTCCATAAACAAAATCGTCCGAGAGTCATAGAGTATGTTTTACAAAGGACACAGGTTTTTGTAGCACATTCTGTTAGATTGTGCCATATAAAACACAATCAAACATTTTGCGCTACTGATACGGAACTCACGCTATAATAGGTGATATATGAATGTTTTGCTCGTTGGAGGATCGGGACACGTTGGAACGATGACTATACCTTACATGAAGGAACATCACAATTTCCGTGTTCTTGATGTAAATCCACCAAAAGATGATTCAATAGAATTTATTCAAGGTTCTGTAACAGACCCAAGCATTGTTCAAGAAGCCTTAAATGGAATGGATACATTTATCTATATGGTCATGCTACGTCCGACGAGTGATCGCTCATCTGTCGCTGATTTTCCAGATATTGTCGCTAACTACGATGTCAATGCAAAAGGATTACATATACTACTCCATGCAGCCAACGAATCAGGAATCAAGCACGGTGTATATACAAGCACATTCACTGTTCATGAACGCACAAGAAACAGTTTTCCGTATGAAGACATTGTGCCACGGGATAATCCTGGAGTCTATGGTCTGACGAAGAGTTTCGGCGAGCAGGTCTGTGAGTATTTTTCAAGAGAACACAGCATGTCCCTATTAGCCCTACGAATCACAGGACCTTCAACCCGTGAACAGTGGTTAGAAAGACGAAATCAACCGAAAGATGCATCCGTTCATATTTGGTGGACAGATGAAGAGGATTTAGCACGCGCATATCTTGCAGCAATTTCGGTTGAACATGAAGGTTTTGACGCCATCTATATCGCAGGAGACCATGAACAGAAAGAAATTAATCTCTCAAAAGCAAAAAGACTTCTGGGGTGGCAACCTTTAACACATACGCTAAATCAGGACTTACGCATTCCCCTCGCTTGCGGGGGATAAAGGGGGGTAAATCCTTAAAAATAGCAGGAAATCCAAATAATCGAGGATAAAATCCTTGAAAAGCGAAATTCTAAACAGAAAAACCCAAATTTGCGTAAGTCCTATAAATGACTGAATGAGCAGATAATGAGAGTATTGACTTAACGGAAGCACTTACTGTGGAGATGTGGCTATACCTGAATGCTGATTCTTCAGCTTGGGGTCAGGGTGTAACGAAAGGCGCAGCCTATAAAGTAGGTCCTCGTAGCAATTTACAGGCTGAACTTAGGGTGGCGACAACGAGTGTTGCTTGGGGAAATGCTGTGATTCTTAGTGAAAAAATGTTGCCGCTTAACAGATGGACGCATATTGCCGGAACTTACGATGCCAAATCTGGTGAGGGGAAACTCTCTATTGACGGTGTTATTGATTCTAAGGGGGATATCGGCGGAGGTAATATTGTTCCGCATGACAACCCGCTTTGGCTTGGTCGAGGTGGCACACCGTTTCTTGATGATAGGTTGGACGAGGTGCGTATTTCAAATATCGATCGTTCACAAAATGAGATTAAACAGTTGATGAATATTGGGATTGCAGGTGTGCTATTGGTAACACCCCAAGGAAAAGTCGCAACGACATGGGGTAAACTCAGAGACACTTCTGCAAGATTTTAGATTTAAACAATAAAAACACAAGGAGATGTATTCATGCAAAATTTGCTACAGATTGGAAATATACTTATTCTGTTTCTTACTATTACATGTGTTTTCTGCTTACCTATCTATGCACAGGATCAACACACGGTTCTGTTATACACATTTGAGACGGGTTCAGGAACAACTGTCAACGACCTTTCTGAGTACGGGAACGATGGTGAACTTAGGGCTGCTGAATGGGGAGTCGGTAAAATTCGCGGTGGACTTACACTTGGTGGAAACGTCCAGGGAGCTTTTGTACTGATTGAGGATAGCGATAGTCTTGATTTAGATAAAGGACTCACCGTGGAAATGTGGGTTAATCTGAATTCTGCGTCAACTGCTGGCGGAACAGGTGCAACTAAAGAGGGAGCTTATAAAGTAGGTCCACGTAATGATCAGAAGGTTCTTCTGCGAATGACAACAAGCACAGCAGGTTGGGGTGCTGCAGTTGTTATTAGCAATCAAGTTTTAGAACTCAATAAATGGATACATATTGCCGCAACTTACGATGCAGAGTCTGGCGATGGTAAGGTTTATATTGATGGAGAAGTAGACAACGAAGGGAGTATTGGTGGAGATATCAATACGAACGATGCTGTACTTTGGCTTGGACGAGGCGCGGGGCCTTTTCTTGATGGTAGAATCGATGAAGTGCGGATTTCTAACATTGCACGCACCCAGAAAGAGATTCAACAGATGATGGATATTGGGATAGAAGGGGTGCTTTCTGTAACCCCAAAAGATAAATTATCTACCACCTGGGGACACCTAAAGTCCCACCTTTGAAGACTGAATTATTAATTCGGTAATTGTCTGTTCACATGATGCCGGTTCACTTCCCCTGCTGGCGAGGTCTCCTAACCTCGCCAAATTACCTAAAGAACCGCATGAAGGTGTAAGTTAACCTGCTTTCAATACACCAATTCGATGGAGAGACCTGACAGAAATTCCTCCGTAATCTCTCTATTATAGATGCGTGCAGAAATCACGGATCCGTAAATGTTTCCTCCATAAAAGATGACACCCACAGTTCCGAGTGTCCATCCTTTTGCGGATGTAATTCCATCTTTACGAAAACCATCGTAGGATTGCCAACCTGCTAAACCCACGAGTATGAGAGATTGGAAAGCATCCCCTATACGTCCTGTATAGAGTCTGCCTGCGCCAGGTACAAGGGTAGATAAGAAACCTGATAAGAACGGACTACGTGTCGGTAGATTATTTCCCTGAATAGCATACTCCTGATATGTTAACGCCTTTTCTCGTACTGACAATATCTCAGATTGCTGCAATTTATTGAAGATGTCTCCAGCCTGGTGCCACTGTCGTTGCATCAGGTAAGAAAGACCAATTAGTTGTTGTGATTCGTATTTGTACCGGACATCTGTCATACGGGGTATAGATATGTTGAGATACTTTGCAGTTGTTTCAAAACGTTGCATGAGAAAATGGGAAACGCCTATCTGATAATATGCATTACTTGCATATTTACTCACTGGAAATTCTTGTAGATATGCTGTCAATGAATCAATTGCCTTTTCAGTTTCTCCACCAAAACGATAGCAGAGCGCGATTCTATAGTTGATATCTTCCTTTTCCTTCGGTTGATAGAATAGATAGCGTTGATATTCTCCTGCAGCCCGTAGATAATCTCTCTGCTGCATGAGATGATCTGCGAATTTGAGGATGTTATCTGCGCTGTAGTATTCAATGGGTTCTTCAGCGTTGGCTACGGTCAAGAAAAGTGTGTTGAGGAGTATGATGAACAAGAATCCCCAGATCTGTTTAGAATGCATAATCTGATATTGGGTCTTTAAACTTGCCTGTGATAAGGTCTTTGTAGTAGTGAAAAGATTTTAGACCGTTACATCTGAGTAGTCTGTCAGCAGCAAGGAATATACCACGCAAAGCACCGTACTCCTGAATGCATGCCATGCCGAATCTGGAACAACTTGGGCAGAAATCGCATACGGAACTATCTTGACTTGAGATGTATTTCTGATAGAGACGAATCACCCCGGTTGCAAACAATTTAAGCTCAGAAGGTTCCGTGGGATTAAAGTGGATTGCTTCCTTATGTTCTTCCTGTATGATAGGGTTGGTTTTACGGATAAAAGTTAGGTCGGTTGCGCTGTCGGCATAAGAAAAAGTGGGAAGTAGGAATGCCAATGTTAAACAGACAATTGTGAGGAAAAGTAGTTTGATTTGCACAGTACTATTTACCATTTTATCTCCCTAACTTTCACGGATGATGGGATTGTGAAAGTTAGAATTGAGTTCGGTTTTTCTGTATTTGCTTGTGGTTTACTAAAGACAATCTTTTCAAGCCGTGTGACTTCAGATTTCTCTCCATAGTTGCTTGCGGTGACTTGCATTGGAATGTAAGTGTTTCCTATTTTTTTGTGTTTCTGATAGAGTGTCTTTACGATAATAATCTCTTGAGGGTTTTTGACTTCAGCAGAGATGAGTCGTTCATTCTGAATACCGAGTATGACGGTACCGAGTTTTTCTTTTGCCTTTCCTGGCGGTTTCCAATATGTATATAGTATTTCGTCAACAATATCGTGTTTATTTAGGGTATATCCGAGTGCGGTCAATCCGTATTCGGCTTGTGTTGATTGGATGATCGTTTCTACGAGTGGTAGCGGTACGGGTGCCTCTGATATAAAGCGGAAAGCCTGCTTCTGTTCTGGATAGTATATCTCTAATTTATTTTCCTTTGCTACCATAATCTGTTTTATCGGTTTTTTGACATCAATTACGACTCTCAATTTCTCTACATCGTAGTGTAGCGTCCCTTCTATACCTTGTTTCTTGCCGTTTTCAATGATTTCGCGTGTGAAATCTATTGAAAGCGTCTTGAGGGGAGCGGCATAGAGTGACTGAATTTGCAAAAATATTAGAAGAAAAGCTGATAATATCTGAAATATCTTGGACATATATTCTCTTAGGCAGGTTTCCCTGCATCTGATGTTCACTAAAATGAACTACAAGCATGGATCAGTATATTAGGTGACTTGAATACAATCAATTATACACATATTTAGGTAGTTTTCAAGCAGTTTTTGATTGACATAGTAAAATTCTACAATAGAAAAAGGAAACTTTAAATTTTTTTAATCGTAATTTAATAATTATTAATTGCTTTATACGCGTGTCTCTAATAAGCATTTATCCTAAATGCAATTCATTATTCTAATACAGTTCTGTTTGCGATTTTAATGTACTTATTTACGAGACACTATCATAATTACGTGTCGTTTGGGTTTTGCTTTGATCTACCTAAACTTATGCTTCACTAAGACAATAAGAAGGAATGAAATTATGGAAAAAAGTACACCCGAATGGGTGAAGGTTGCTGAGTTAAGTGATGTGCCTGAAGGACAACCGAAAACAATAAAGATGGGAGAAGGGCGTAGTATCGCTCTCTTTAATGTTGAAGGTAAGATTTATGCGACTGATAATCAGTGTCCACACATGGGGTATCCTCTAACACGAGGTACGATCCGAAACGGTATTCTGACTTGTGATTGGCATCGTCGGAGTTTTGACTTAGAAGGTGGCGGATGTTTCCATGTGGAATGTGATGACCTAAAGGTCTTTCCGGTGGATATCCGTGGAGACGAAATCTGGATTGAACCAGGTGATCTGACATATCGCCGTGCAGCAGAGCATAAAAAATTGCTCCGAGAAGGTCTTTTGAGTGAAGACCGTTGGACAATGTCCAAAGCAATAGCGTTGCTGCTTAAGGGGGGTGTGGCAGAAGAAGAGGTGATGGGTTCGATTCTGGAACACGTTGCAAGACATATACCCTCGGCACACGGGTCAGAAGGGGGTGCGGATGTTTCTAAACTTATCAACGGACTCCGGGTTGGGAGTAGATATGAGGGTGAAGATAGACTCATCGCTGTAACAACCGCTGCCTGCTCCGCTGCTGGTGAAGCGCGAGAACGGCTTGAAGTCGTACCCCTTCCCGAACCCGTATCATGGGAAAAGATTGAACGTTGGCTCCGTATTTTCTCGTATGAAGGACAAGCAGGACGGATTGAAAGATGTTTATTCACTGCTTATGAAAAGGGTGATGAAGACAGATTGAGACCACTTCTTTTTGAATGCGCTGTTGAACCAAAATTTATTGACGAACCCCAAATTCCACTTTATGTCAGTTATCTTTCTGAAGTGGTTGACGAATTTGGTTGGGATAGGACGAAAGACCTATTTTTCTATCTCGGTGCAGACCTTATAGGGCATCATCCTGCGGATCCTGAACGGTATCGTAGAGATGCGATTAACATTCTGAGAGACATGAAGTCTACGATTGAAAGTGCAGCATTAGAACGGACGCATAAATTAGATGAAGATGCGTTTGTTGAAGCACTTACGAGTGTAGACCTTCAACGTTCATTTGAAGAGGTGGAAGCAGTCATCGTTGATGGTGTTAGGTTAGATAGGGTCATTACAACCCTCGTTTTGCTTGCGGCGGATCGTATGGCGAACACACCTGTGAATGTAGATGCAGGTTGGTGGAACTTAACGATGGAACTCAACTTAGCGTCGTCCTTACGTAGTGCAAAACAGGTCGGTGGAGAACTTGTCGCAGCGAAAGGATTATTCCACGTTGCATGGCAAATCTTTGCGGATCGCTGGATCAACATCCCCACCCGTCTTCTGAGTGAACCGTTAAGTGATGAGAAACTTGATGTTGCAAATGAAGATGAAGGTATTGACCTTGTCATTAACACTATTGAGTCCCTCAATGTGCAAGAGGTAGGACCGCAAGTACTTGGATATCTCAATTCGGGTTATTCTGCTGAAAACCTAATGCTTGCCATAGGACATTCAGTGCTTTGGGATGATACAGGTAGTGAAGTTTTACCGACATTACGTACCGTTTTTGACGAATGGAAACACGCTGGAGGTCATCCTGCGCAACCACAGTTGCTTGTTGGCTTGGCGCGTTATGTAACAGACATTCGGTCCAACACGGATAACAAATCTGCGGCTACGACAGCGATGAATTTTGCCGAAGGTAGAACTACAATTGAGGTTTTTGAGGCGTAATTCCGGATGAACCAGAACGGTTGGCACTTGAAGCGAAGTGCATTCATCAATGCTGTGAACAGTACTGCTGCGAAAAACGTAGAGACGTTGTTAGCGGAAAACGTTGATCCGAATGTAAGGTAGGAGAAGAATAAGATGTTATCAGAAAATGGAAATTTTGTAAAAGTCGCTGCCCGCGATGATATTGCAGAAGGGAAACCGAGGGCAGTGAGAGTTGAAGGACACAGTATTGCCTTATTTGAACATGAAGGTAATATCTACGCAACAGATAACCAATGTCCACACATGGGATATCCGCTTATCAGAGGGCATGTCAAGCGGGGTGTCTTAGCGTGTGATTGGCACGGTTGGAGTTATGATATGGAAGGTGGCGGGTGCTTCACCGGTGGATGTGATGACCTTGCTACATTTCCCGTTGATGTGCGAAACGGTGATATCTATGTTGATGTTGGTAGTGGCGGTAAGAAACGTGATGATGCACACTTTCTGTTGTTGAAGGAGGGGTTGTTCTCTCACGACAGTTGGACGTTATCCAAAGCGATTGCTATTATGTTAGCAAAAGGTGTCTCAGAAGAAGAGACCTTAGAGATAATGGTTAAACACATGGTGCGTCATATTACAACAGCAGAAGGTTTCCGAGCAGGCGGGGGGCGTGTTGCTACCTATATGCACGGCATTAAGGTTGCGAACATGTATGAAACCGATGACCGGCTTATTCCGCTGATGGTTGCAGCGACACATGCTGCTGGTGGACATAACGATCGACCTGCGCGTCAACCCCTTCCACCGCCAGTGAACTGGGAAAAACTTGAGAATTGGATAAGAATATTCACGGTGGATAAAGAGTGGGAAGGTATAGAAAAATGTCTTATCACAGCACGACACCTGGGTGGACATGAGGATAAATTCATTCCGTTGTTCTTGGATTGTGCCTCCGAATGGTACTTTCTTGCCGCTTCCAGAAACCTTATTGATCTGTGTCATCTGGCTGAATTACTTGAACAATGGGGTTGGGATTTGACAGGTGAGTTAGTTTGCAACCTTAGTGCCAAGATATTGGGTCAAGGACGTGGTCGTCCGGGGGAACGTCTCCGTGAAGCTATTCAAAAGGTGGAGGAGCTTGAGCATATATTTGATGATCTTCCACAGGAAAAATCACCTGATTCGGATGTAAAATTTGACGAGGATGAACTGTCTGCTGATCTCGTCAGTGGAGATATAGACACCATTTTTGATGCTATTGCCAAAGTCCTCACTGCGGGTGTTTCCATTGATGCAATTGCGACAACTATGGTCATGACTGCTGCTGACAGGATGGCAAGGACACCGGTCAACATGAGCCCAGGGTGGTGCAGGGTTTTTTAGTTTTAGAAAACATCGGTTATCAAGTTAACTGCGAGTTTAG
>CAZURU010000202.1:2871-9505 GCA_964623585.1 uncultured bacterium | reverse complement strand
CCGCGATAATCCGCGATTCTGACAAAAAAGGTGACAATAATTTTACACACCCTCAGGGACAGCACTTATCTGTAACACATTCTCAGATATACTCGTTTTATCCTTACTATATTCTACACAAACCTCGATTCTTTAACACAACCCTTTAGGGCAGCACTTACGCATTTTTCCCGTTTTCAGACGTTAATGTGTTTAATGTGAATAACACACGTGCATTCCCCAGACACGATTCTTTGTACGTTCTTTGCATTATTAGTTCAATTGTCGTGAAATCAATTTCTTTGCGTAAGTCCTGTAGGAGTATATCTTTTATGGTTCTCGGTGCACATGTTTCAACAGCTGGTGGTATCCATAACGCCATCAAAAATGGTGATGAACTACAATGTGATGCTATACAGATTTTCCTGTCAAATCCCAATAGGTGGGAATCTAAACCGCCAACAACAGACGTGTTAACAGAATTTCGGACTGCTTGGTCCGACTCACCTATTCAAGATGTCATCGTTCATGATATACATCTTAGTAATATGGCATCACCCAAGAAAGATGTATTAGAAAAGTCACGTAAGCAGTTTAAAAAGCAGATGGAACTTGCACAAAAGATCGATATACGTTATCTTGTTACACATCTCGGTGCACATCTTGGAGAGGGTGAAGAAGTTGGTTTGAAAAGACTCACTGAGAGTTTTGACCTGCTCATCGAAACAACAGATGCTGAAGATGTGATACTATTACTTGAGACGACAGCAGGACAAGGGACAAACCTTGGGTATACTTATGAACATTTGCGGGATGTGATAGCAATGTCAGATTATCCAGATAGGTTCGGTGTCTGTTTAGATACCTGTCATGTCTTTGCAGCAGGTTACGATCTCAGAACTGAAGCGGATTGTGATTCAACATTTGATAAATTTGATGAAATCATAGGTTTAGATAGATTGAAAGCATTTCATATCAATGATGCGAAATCTGAGTATCAAAGCCGGGTTGATAGACATGAACACATCGGAGAAGGTAATATAGGAGAGGCTGCATTCTCATATATACTTAATGATCCGAAGTTCGCTGAGATACCTCTCATTATTGAAACGCCGAAAATGAATACAATGCACGGGAAAAACCTAGCAACCTTACGCGGATTAGTAAGGGACCATTGATTACTTGCCCATTAATTGCTGGGAAGAATTGAAGCATAGCACAATTGAGACCGGTTTTGAGATGGAAGGGGAAGACATGGATACAGCAAGAATTCAGGTAAAAGCCGGTAACGGTGGTAATGGTTGCATCAGTTTTCGCCGAGAAAAATATGTTCCACGCGGTGGTCCCGACGGTGGTGATGGCGGAAATGGTGGAAGCATCATACTCGTCGCCACTTTGGGTATGAGTACTCTCATCGATCTACATCACAATCCACGTCAAGCTGCAGAAAACGGTGGACACGGTTCAGGTAAACAACGAGACGGCGCTAACGGTGCGGATCGTCTCATAAAAGTACCCGTTGGAACTATCATCAAAGATCGTGATACTGGTGAGTTGTTGGCAGATCTCACGGAACCAGAGCAGAAAGTTATCGTAGCATCTGGAGGACTCGGGGGTAAGGGTAATTCTCGCTTTAAGAGTAGTACGTTTCAGGTTCCACGGGTGGCAGAAAAAGGTGAACCCGGACATGAACGTGAAATCAGTCTTGAAATAAAACTGATCGCTGATGTCGGTTTAGTTGGTTACCCAAACGCAGGAAAATCCACACTCCTGGCAAGTAGTTCTGCTGCAACTCCCAAAATAGCGTCATATCCATTTACAACACTTATACCCAATTTAGGTGTTGTCCGCATTGATAAAGAACAGAACTTCGTTCTTGCAGATATCCCTGGACTGATAGAAGGAGCACACAAAGGTGCAGGGTTAGGACACCAGTTCTTAAGGCACATTGAGCGGACAAAAATGTTGATCCATGTGATAGACCTGAATGCAACGAATGGTAGAGATCCTATCAAAGACTATGAACAACTGAATCTTGAACTTGGGCACTATAACGAATTGTTAACAGATTTACCCCAGATTATCGCTCTTAATAAAGTTGATATACCAGAAGCAGAAGCAAATATAGAAGGAATTCAGAGATATTTTGGTAAACGAAAAGTATTCCCAATCTCCGCAATTACGGGACAAGGTGTTGAGACTTTGATGCAACAAGCATATCGTTCCTTACAATATATTGAAGCGAAGGCACATAAAGAAAAGGCAATTACGATTACGTTTGAGCCTGAATTACCATCGGAACCACGATCTCGTTTCATGCTCAAAAAGACCGGAGATGCATTTATTATTACTGGAGATGAACCGAAACGCGCTGTCGTCATGACGGATATGGAGAATGAACAGGCTCTCATGCTGTTGTTTCGAAAATTAAAAAAGATGGGAGTAATAAACGCTCTTACCCGTGCAGGCGTCAAAGAGGGTGATACAATTATAATTGATGATTTTGAATTCCTATTTAATTCAAGAGTTATCAGATAGGTTATTTAAAAATTGGGACTAAAGCATGGGTAATGTCTCAAATCGTCTCACTAAATCCGAATTACTGCAGACTAAAAAGAGTGTTCAGAAACCTCAGACAATTCAAAAACGCAATTTGTCTCAAGTAAAACGTATCGTTGTAAAGGTAGGTAGTAGCACTATTTCAGATGACCTTCGAATTAATGAAGCTGCCCTTGATGGACTTGTTCACGATTTAGCGACAGTCAGACACAGCGGTTATGAGGTCATATTGGTAACTTCAGGTGCAATTGCTGCTGGATGGCCACATCTCGGTCTATCAACCCGACCACAGACATTACCAGCATTACAAGCATCCGCTGCCGTTGGGCAAATTCGCCTAATGGCTGCTTATGAGGAACGTTTCCGACATTATGGACAATGTCCAGCACTGATGTTGCTGACCCAAGATGATTTTTCTGACAGAACTCGATACAACCGAATGAACGATACGCTACATACCTTACTTCAACTCGGTGCAATACCTATCATCAATGAGAATGACAGTGTATCAGTAGAGGAAATAAAGGTCGGAGATAATGATACGCTTTCAGCTTATGTAACGAACCTGGCACAAGCAGATATGTTGATCATACTCTCTGATCAACTCGGTTTTTTTACTGAAGATCCCAGGCTCAATCCTGACTCAGAATTGATATACACGGTTGATGAAATAAATGAAGATATGTGGCAAGCAGCAGGTCAAGCTGGAACAAAGGGCACAGGGGGAATGCTGACGAAATTACATGCAGCTGAAATCGTAACCAGTTCTGGTGAGATGGTAGCGATTGCTTATGGACGAGAACCCCTCGTCATAACCCGTATCCTGAAAGGTGAATTGCTTGGGACACTCTTCCTCCCAAATTCGCGTATTTCTGGACGAAAACGTTGGATCGCTTACTCCCGTCCGCCACAAGGCACACTCGTAGTAGATAATGGAGCACATGACGCGCTATTGCAAGGTGGAAAAAGTCTATTACCTGCTGGAATTAAGGGGGTTGAAGGACACTTCAACTATAGTGATACAGTTTCTTGTGTTAATGAAGATAGAGTTGAATTTGCCAGAGGCTTAATAAACTACAACTCTACAGACGTCTCTAAACTGATAGGAAAACAGACACAAGATATCGGAAATATCCTCGGCTATCACGATTACGATGAAATTATTCATAGAGATAATTTAGTATTGCTGAATTATAATAAAACTTAGAAAGGAAGTGGATAGCCCAGACTTAATAAGTAGGTTGGGTAGAGGAACGCCATTAAAATATTAACTGGCGACACGAAAATAGGAACGTTATGAACAAAGACATACAGAAAAAAATACAAACTAAAGCTAAAAGAGCAAAATCAGCGATGCGTGTTCTGTCCCGTAGCTCAGCAGACATCCGCAATAGTGCTTTATTAGCAATGGCTGAAAACCTCCTAAACGCAAAAGATGTGATAAAAGAAGCAAATCGCATTGATCTTGAAAAAGGTGAAGAAACTGGCCTTGAAAAACCTTTGATGCAACGACTATTGCTTGATAATAAAAAAATAGAACGGATGGCAGACAATTTACGACAGGTTGCTGCGCTTCCCGACCCTATCGGGGACGTAATTAGCATGGGGGAAAGACCAAATGGACTCAAAATAGGAAGAGTGAGGGTTCCAATCGGAGTTGTCGGCGTCGTATATGAGTCACGACCAGATGTAACTGTGGAGGTCTCTGCTCTGTGTATTAAATCTGGGAATGGTGTGATCTTAAGGGGTGGTTCCGAAGCAATTCGTTCCAACACCATCCTGGCCAGTTTACTCAGCGATACCGCAGCAAAACACGGTGTGCCTGATGCAATTCAATTCGTTGACACGACTGACCGACAAGCCGTCTATGAACTTATCCGATTGCCTGAATATATTGATCTTGTCATACCTCGCGGTAGTAATGAATTCGTTCAGTTTCTGATGAGAGAATCAGATGTCCCGGTTCTTGGTCATGCAGATGGTGTCTGCCATATCTATGTTGACGAAAATGCGGACCTTGATATGGCAACAAAACTGTGTATGAATGCTAAGGTTGGTTATAAAGTTGGTGTCTGTAATGCAATTGAAACCTTATTGGTTCATGAACACGTTGCTGAGAAATACTTACCTGCTATCTGTGAGAAGCTGCAAAAAGCTAATGTTGAAATTCGTGGATGTATTCAGACACGTAATATCTTCCCAGGAACAATAACAGCATCGGAAGAGGACTGGCGTACTGAATACCTTGACTATATTTTATCAGTCCGTGTGGTTGGTAGCATGGAAGAAGCAATTGACCATATAGAAGAATACGGTTCACATCATTCGGATGCAATTATCACTGAAAACTATCATGCAGCAGAACGATTTCTGAAAGAGGTAGATTCAGCTGCCGTATATGTCAATGCCAGTACTGTCTTTACTGATGGCTATGAATTTGGACTGGGGGCAGAAGTCGGGATTAGTACGCAGAAACTACATTCTCGAGGACCCATGGGACTTGAGGGTTTAACAAGCTACAAGTATATCGTCTATGGCAATGGACAAGTTCGTGAATAGTTGGCATTTATAAATATCTAATCACATGATGAAACTCATATCTATCAACGTTTCTAAACCTAAGCCTATTGAATATGCTGGTAAGACAATTCAGACAGGAATATTTAAAGTGCCTGTAACGGGTAGTGTGAATGTGAAGGATGATAACATTGCAGGTGATGGACAAGGTGATTTAAAAGTACACGGTGGCACCTACAAAGCGATTTACGGTTATCCGATCGAACACTATTCTCACTGGAAACATGTGCTAATTAGAGATGACTTGACCTATGGTCAATTTGGAGAAAATCTTACTGTAAGAGGGATGCTTGAAGCTGAGGTACATATCGGAGATGTCTTTCAGATTGGACAAATTGTGAAACTGCAGATTACACAACCCCGTGTACCGTGTTTCAAACTGGGATACAAAATGGGAATGCCCGAGTTTCCAAAACAGTTTTTGGAGAGTAAAAGGGTAGGATTCTATTTTCGTGTATTAACAGAAGGTGAGATTAAAGCAGGTGATACTATATCGCATGTTGAAAAAATTGATAAATCTATGAGTATTACAGAGATACTAAATCTTCGCTTTTTTGATACCAAAAACTTTGAGAAAATTAACAAAGCAAGAAAGTTACAGGCTCTATCACCAAGTTGGAAAAAGGACTTTCTTCGTATATTACAAGCGAATAACAGCGGATAGACATTATGGAAGTTCACTTAGCTGCAACAAAGAGAGAGACAAGTCACGCAGCAGCACGCGCTGCAAGTCAAAAGTTACAAGAATCTATCAGAAACAAGGGTAATGTGAGCTTTATCGCGGCAACGGGAGCATCCCAATTTGACTTCCTGAAGGCTTTAACGGTTGACAGCGATATCAACTGGAAAAAGACCAGGATGTTTCATCTGGATGAATATATCGGTATCCCAGAGACACATCCTGCCATTTTTCGAAAGTATCTAAAGGACAGGTTCGTTGAAATTGTCCAGCCTGCAACGGTACATTTTATCAACGGTGAAGCACATGATCCCCAAACTGAATGTGATAGATTAAATGAAATAATCTCTGACCTTATGATTGATGTGGCGTTTGTGGGTATAGGTGAAAATGGACATCTTGCATTCAACGACCCACCAGCAGATTTTGAGACAGAAGACCCTTATATCGTAGTAGAATTAGATGAAAAATGCCGTCTACAACAAGTCGGTGAAGGATGGTTCAGCGGTTTAGATGATGTCCCAACGCACGCAATCTCTATGTCCATAAAACAGATAATGAAACCTGAAAAAATAATCTGTACTGTTCCAGATAAACGGAAGGCTGAAGCCGTACGCGCTTGTCTACAAGGTAATATCACACCCATGCATCCTGCTTCAATACTACAGAAACACAAGGATTGTACGATATATTTGGATTCTGGATCGTCTTCCCTTTTGACTCCTCCTGGAAAATAAAAGTGGGTGTGTAAATATTTTGTCACTCTATTTGTCTGAATCGCGGATTATCGCGGATGACACGGATTTCGCGGATTATTGATTTGGAAATTCAAATATGTAT
>CAZURU010000202.1:1722-2861 GCA_964623585.1 uncultured bacterium | reverse complement strand
CGAAAATGATTGTACGGTGTCTCATAGAAACCGTTCTCCTATCCTTAGGCTAATGTTTCTACAAAAGATTTATGCACCCCTTACAGAATATCATCCTTGACAAATAATCTGTTTTATGTAAAAATACTTGTAGGAATTAAAAGTTATAGATAAATCTATTAGTCAGGATTTACGCAATATGACCAAAGTTTACGTATTTTCACAGAATTCGGTGCGGTTAGGAAACCGCACATACCGGGGAGCGCGTAAGTCCTATTAGTATTGAAAGTTAGACTATGTTCATCGTTCCCTATGAGGTATTTCCATGCGATCAGATCCAATTCAGTTAGCAGATAACGAACTTCCACTTATTCCCTTAAATGTAGTACTATTTCCTGGAGGATACCTTCCGCTTCACATTTTTGAGCAGCGTTATCGTGAATTGGTGAAGTATTGTATAAGAAACGAATCCTCTTTTGGCATCGTGATGATACAGGAGGGTGATGAGGTAGGAGACACTGCTACACCATGTAAAATCGGAACTTCAGTAGATTTAGTTGACGTTAATCGTTTTCCCGATGGTCGTATGAACATTATGACAACGGGGCGTTCTAGATTTGAAATTCTGGAAATAGAAGAGGACTTACCCTATTTAGTTGCACGTGTACGGATGCTGGATTCGTTGAATGATACAGATCATTCCAAGTTAAATGAGATTTCAACGAAAATTCGTGAGACTTATATAGAATACGAAACGCTATCTAACTGTCTGATGTTTACATGGCGACCTCCCTCTGAAATTCCTGAACATCCTAATGAATTAGCTTTCCAAATTGGCACCCGATTACGCATCTCACTTGAAGCAAAGCAGGAATTATTGGAAATTGCAACTATTGACGAACTTCTTAGCCGTGAGATTGAAATACTAAAAGAACTCAACAAACAGATTGCGTTTAGATTAACTGCCCGAAACAATTGAAGTTTACACTAATATCTTATTGTATTATCCTTGTATTATTGTTGTATAACGGTCTTGTGTATCGTATCTATAGCATTAAACAAAAAATACTTGCAAATATATCAAAGGCAGTGTTTTAGAGTATTGACATCGGTGTTTATGGCAAAGCAGGTAAAATGGTTTGATGGCACTCAAGAATCCT
>CAZURU010000202.1:0-1705 GCA_964623585.1 uncultured bacterium | reverse complement strand
GACTTTTTATATATTAGCAATCTATTATCAACATTCAGACTGCTACTCGTACCTCTGCTTTTTTGGTTAATTTACCAGCAGAACTATAAGAACGCTATATTTGTTGGTATAGTTGCCATTCTTTCAGATTTACTGGATGGCTTTTTCGCTCGTGTTCTGAATCAACATTCTGAGCTTGGTTTCATTCTTGACCCTATAGCGGATAAGTTTGCGATTGGTGCAGGAATTCTTGCGCTTGTATTATCACAGGCAACTGATTTTCCATGGTGGGCAATCCTTCCTGTTGTCATCAGAGATGTTGCAATAGTGATTGGAAATGCTTATCTTGCGTATAAAGCAAAGATGATTACAAGGTCAAATTGGTGGGGGAAATGCACAAGTTTTTCGCTATCAATTGCTGTCATTCTATATCTAATCCATGCATACCTAAAACATGCGTTTCAAGACTATCTGTTGTTAGAGTGGATAGCCTTTTCAACGCTTTGTGTTGCTTTACTATTTGTAGCAATCTCCTCAGTAAGTTATGCACGGAATATGTTACGCGCCTTAAAATTGAATCAATGAAAATAAGTCTGCTTGCATATCAACACTAAAGATAGAGAAGCAAGGAACTGCAAATGGATCTCTATATGAACCCTTCTGATGTCGCCGAAGTAATCGGCATTGATGAAGAGATTATCAGACAAACCATCAACCGAAAGCATCCTGATATTGAACCCTATCTTCGTGTTACTTCCGCACCATCTGAAGATGATGATAGGGACACTGAAGCAACTTTACAATTAAGGATTGACGGTTTAGCACCCTTAATCACACAACTTAGTTATAATATACCTACAAAAGACATCATTGAGAACCTTATATGCCAGATTGTCCACATCGCCTATCTACGTGAAACGAATGAGAAATTAGAATCAGAAATTTCTGAACTTAAAGAGAAGATTAACGCACTTCACGATGAAAGAGCAGACTTAAGGGTTCAGATAAACAGTCTTCAAGAAGAAAAATCGAAATCCTGGGTAGATCGCATCTTCAAATCTGGTGGTTGAATAGGATTACCTTTAATATAACTGATGTTATTGCCCATTAATTCTTGAAATTGATACTTATGTCAGCACAGAAACGTAATCAGGTTTTTTGCATTAGTTTTCTCGTTATCGGTTTTGTTTTACTTTACAACAACCTCGGTAATATCTCCTCTCTCCCCAAGGTTTTTTCCCAAATTGATGTGCTTTTGAAAGGTATTGCGTTTATTTCATTAAGTATTGCTGCCATTCTTGCCAGTATATCATTTGAGAATAAGGTAAATGTTCTTCTTTTTTCTCTATTTGGTTTAGTGATCGGGTTCTCTTTCCTATATCTTCCAACGGCACCGCTTCTTACTGGTTCGCCATTCCACATGCTATTCAGTAGCGCGATAGCGTTCGGTATGACAACAACATCAAAGAGAATTGCTGCTGTTGTATCTTCGGTTGTGGTGTGTATAGGAATAGGATGTCTTTATCAAACAACTTCTGAATTACTCAACAGTTCAGCTCTTTACCTGATAATACCTGGTATGATTGTGTTTGCTTTAGTCTATTCTAAAAAAGTTATCTGTGAACGCATATCTATCATGCTAATTGCGTTTGGACTCATATCCCTATGTCAACCGTTTCTCATCATTTTCTATCAGACAGGATTTCAGTTACTGCTTGGTGGATTG
>CAZURU010000201.1:3278-9513 GCA_964623585.1 uncultured bacterium | reverse complement strand
CCGCAATAACAGGTTTGCGTCCGTTAATTTCTTCAACCGTGATTGCTATGACCCGATCATGTTCAACTTCAGAAAGCGCGGGGGATTCACCTGTTGTTCCACACGGGACGATACCGTGTGTGCCGCCTTCAATCTGAAACTGAATTAGTTCCTTCAGTTTCGCTTCATCTAACGAATCATCGTCCTTAAAGGGTGTTACGAGTGCAACAAAAGAACCCTCAAACATTTAAATCACTCCTTCAAAATTGTATGTTGACAGAATTAATACTTCCACGCTTCCGGTGTGAGTTCACCAACAAATATCACGCGAGCATCACCTTCAAGATACACGTTTTTCGCCGTATCATCTTCTAATTCAAAATGGATCCTTAAAATAACACCACTTGCTGTTTTCACAGAGACCGGAGATTGGACTTTCCCTAATTTAGCTGAAACGATAGCTGATGCAATTGAACCGGTACCACAAGCCAACGTTTCATTTTCAACACCCCGTTCATAAGTACGTATCTCAATCATTTCTTGTGAGTGAATGTTAATGAAATTTGCATTTGTCCCAGCAGGTTTAAAGTCGTTGTGATAACGTGTTTGCTGCCCAAGGTCAAACACATCAGTGCTTTCTAAATCGTCAACAAAGAAGACGACGTGTGGAACACCGCTATTTGCAAAACCCACGGTATACACACCGTCATTTAGAGTCAATGGGACATTTATCCGTATGTCCGTTGGATCGCTCATACCTACTTTAACGTTGTCACCGACTACTTCTGCTTCATAAATTCCTGCATTCTTAAGGAAACGCATCTTTTCTGATACAATCCCGTTAAGGTAAGCGAATTTTGAGATACACCTGGCACCGTTACCACAAGTTTCTACCTCGCCACCATCCGCGTTGAAATAGCGCATTCTGAAGTTAACATCATCTGCCGACTCTACAAGGAGAATGCCATCAGCACCGACTGACATCCTCCGTTGGCAAACCTTTGTAACGAATGACATGAAGTCCGATGCTGTGCTATCGACGGCTTTATTTAGGTTGTTGATGATAACGAAGTCGTTACCAGCACCACTGAGTTTCATAAAAGGTATTTTTTTCATACGAAGTCCTC
Source organism: uncultured bacterium (assembly GCA_964623585.1). GTDB lineage: Bacteria > Poribacteria > WGA-4E > WGA-4E > WGA-3G > MSPOR6. Next base: position 8,407 of record CAZURU010000201.1, on the reverse strand, counting down.
ATGAGTTTTATCTAACGAGAATTTGATTATTACCAGGACAAGCACAAGGTGAATTACTAAACTCTACCTATTATACACACGGATTCGTGACAGAATAGATTTACGGATGTTGTCCTACATTAGTTTTACAGCAGCTAACCCCTCTGAAAAGAAAGAAGCGTAAGAAAATGTCGGTTCAATAATCCATTCACCAGCTTTGTCTATATATCCATACTTCTCATCAATTTTGACAGCCGCAAGACCTTCAGAAAACAGCATGGCACCATCAAATCGTGGTTCAATAACAAGTGCACCAGATTTGTCAGCAAACCCGTATTTGCCATTGACTTTGACAGAGACTAATCCTTCAAAGAAATAAGAGTGGGACGTTTCAAATTCTAATTCAAGAACTTCCTGACCTGTTTTATCTATAAACACATTTCTACCATCCTTTGTCTCAACAGAGGCATACCCTTCGGAAAATTCAAATGCATGTTCAAATTGTGGTTTGATGACAATTTCACCAGTCGTATCAATATATCCAGCATAGTGTTCTTCTCTTTCATCCCAGACATCAATACGGCAAAAACCTTCTGACAAAAACGGATATAACATTGTTTCATCGCTTTCCGTGAACACCCACTCACCCTCCGTATTGATAAAACCTTTTGTTGTTTCAGTCTTGACAAAGGCAGAACCATCGGAAAATTCCTCAGCTTCACAAAAGGATGGCGGAATGGTTATCTTTCCGGACTTATCAATATAACCGCACTTACCACCCTTAAAACATATTGGTGCTAACCCATCATTAAAACTGCCTGCCCCCTGATATTGAAGAGGAATGGTAAATTTTCCTTGTTTGTCAATGAACCCAGATACCTCATCAATCTCAACTGGGGCCAATCCTTCAGAAAAACCAGTGCAATAATCAAACTGCGGTGAAATAACAGTGCTACCACTCTTGTCAATATAACCGAATTTTTTCATTTTCAATACGTCCTTAGATTTGGATACATTAGAAAGCTATTACAGCAGCTAAGTCCTCTGAAAAGCGTTGGGCATACCTAAAAATAGGTTCAATAACCCACTTACCAGCTTTGTCTATATATCCATACTTCTCATCAATTTTGACAGCCGCAAGACCTTCAGAAAAACCCTCTGCACTATCAAATCGTGGTTCAATAACAAGACCACCAGATTTGTCAGCAAACCCGTATTTGCCATCGATTTTGACAGAAACTAATCCTTCAAAGAAATAAGGGTAAGACTGAGACGTTTCAAATTCTAATTCAAGAACTTCCTGACCGTTTTGAGCAATAAACACATTTCTACCATCTGTAGTCTCAACATAGGCATATCCTTCAGAAAAATCCCGTGTATCATTAAATTGTGGTTTGATGACAATTTCACCATTGGTATCAATATATCCACAATATCCTTCTTCTTTTTCACCCCATACATCAATTCGGCAAAGACCTTCTGAAAAACTATAATACATTGTTTCATCGCTTTTCGTGAACACCCACTCACCCACCGTATTGATAAAACCTTTGGTTGTTTCGGTCTGGACAGCGGCAAGACCATCAAAAAAGCCATCAACTTCACGAAAGGATAGCGGAATAGTTATCTTTCCGGACTTATCAATATAGCCGCACTTACTATCTTTAAAACATATTGGAGCTAACCCATAATAAAAACTGAATGCCCATTGATACTGAAGTGGGACAGCAAAATTCCCTTGCTTGCTAATGAACCCGTACACGCCATCAATCTCAACAGCTGCCAATCCTTCAGAAAAACCGTAGCAAAAATCAAACTGCGGTGAAATAACAGTGCTGCCACTTTTGTCAATATAACCGAATTTTTTCATTTTCAATACGTCCTTAGATTTAGATACATTAGAAAACTTTTATTATAGGTGCTAACCCCTCTGAAAAGCATTGGGCATACCTAAAAATAGGTTCAATAACCCACTCACCAGCTTTGTCAATATATCCATACTTCTCATCAATTTTGACAGCCGCAAGACCTTCAGAAAACAGCATGGCACCATCAAATCGTGGTTCAATAACAAGTGCACCAGATTTGTCTGCATAACCATATTTACCATCTATCTTAACGACGACCAATCCGTCAGAGAAAAAAGGATAAGACGATTCAAATTCTAATTCAAGAACTTCCTGACCGGTTTTATCTATAAATACATTTCTACCATCTGTTGTCTCAACAGAGGCATACCCTTCAGAAAAATCCCATGTATAATTAAATTGTGGTTTGATGACAATTTCACCAGTCGTATCAATATATCCACAATATCCTTCTTCTTTTTCACCCCAGATGTCAATTCGGCAAAAACCTTCTGAAAAAAACGGATATAACATTGTTTCATCGTTTTCTGTGAACACCCACTCACCCTCCGTATTGATAAAACCTCTGGTTGTTTCTGTCTTGACAAAGGCAAAACCATCGGAAAATTCCTCAGCTTCACAAAAGGATGGCGGAATAGTTATCTTTCCGGACTTATCTATATAACCATCCTGACTATCCTTAAAGCGTATTGGAGCTAACCCATCATTAAAACTGCCTGCCCCCTGATATTGAAGAGGAATGGCAAAATTTCCTTGTTTGTCAATGAACCCGGCTACCTCATCAATCTCAACAGCTGCCAATCCTTCAGAAAAACCAGTGCAATAATCAAACTGCGGTGAAATAACAGTGCTACCACTCTTGTCAATATAGCCGAATTTTTTCATTTTCAATACGTCCTTAGTAGGACTTACGCAAATTTGGGTTTTTCTGTTTAGAATTTCGCTTTTTCAAGGATTTTATCCCCGATTTTCTGCTATTTTTAGGAATTACCCCCCTTTATCCCCCCGCAAGCGAGGGGAATGCGTAAGTCCTGTTAACATTGTGTCGGTGTTTTTTCAAACTCATGTTATCTACATAGATGATAGAATCTAATACGAATTAAGTCAATTGAATTCAATTGAGAATAGGATCATAAGTAAAATTGTCCTTGTGTTTTTCAGCACGGTATGCATGCTGTCGCAGTTCTTCCACGATACTTAACACGCCATCATAACTATCGCATGTTACAAGTCGAGTGCGAAACGGTTTGACATGAGGAATACCTTTGAAATAGTTCGTATAATGTCTACGCATCTCAAGTAATCCCAGTTTTAAACCCTTCCACTTAATAGAAAAGTCCAAATGTTTTCTATAGACAGCGATACGTTCATCAATTGTAGGTGCGGGTAGCAGTTCACCTTTAGCAAAGTAATGTTTTATTTCATTGAAAATCCACGGATTTCCAATTGCTGCTCGTCCAATCATGATACCATCTACACCATATTGTTGACGCATTCTCTCTGCTTTTTGTGGACTATCGACATCTCCGTTGCCAAAGACAGGTATATGTACACGGGGATTGTCTTTGATCTTTCCGATGAGTGTCCAGTCAGCATCCCCTTTGTACATCTGTTTTCGTGTTCTACCATGTATTGCGATTGCACGGATACCGACATCTTGGAGGCGTTCTGCAACTTCAACGATGTATTTCGTGTTATCGTCCCATCCTAAACGTGTCTTTACTGTGACGGGTAACGTAGTGGCTTTCACCATTTCAGCAGTCATCTTGACCATTTTGGGTATATCTTGTAGAATCCCTGCACCTGCGCCTTTACACGTCACTTTTTTCACTGGACATCCATAGTTAATGTCAATAATGTCTGGCTGAACACGTTCAGTGATTTCAACTGATTCTCGCATGACTTCAATATTATGTCCAAATATCTGAATACCGATCGGTTTTTCGTATTCAAAGATGTCTAATTTTGCAACGCTTCTTGCGGCGTCCCGGATGAGTGCTTCAGAGGAGATGAATTCTGTATACATAAGGTCTGCGCCGTTCTCTTTGCAGACAACGCGAAAAGGCGGATCACTGACATCTTCCATAGGTGCCAGTAGAAGCGGGAAATTTGGAATGTTTAGATTTCCGATTGTTAGCATGTTTTTCTTGTAAGATTTGCTTATGTTTTTCTGTAAATTTAATAACTTGTCCGGAGGATTCTCATGTATTCATCGTGTTTACCGATCCAAAACCAAACCATTGTATTCTCTTCTTCGCGCGCAAGTACACGATAGTCTCGGGTGATACGAGCAGACCAAAGGTCTTTTCCTACTTTTTTGAAATCGAGAGAGGGATGTTTTGGGTTTTGCTTCAACAGCGCAAAACTTTTGTCTGCACATTGTTGGAGTTGTCGTGGAAGATTATGATATTTTTCCCAAAAAGATTGATCTGCTTTATAGATCTTTACACTTTCCTGCACGCAAATCCTCAATTGCCTTATCGGATATTTTGTCAAGTTTGCCTGCTTTGATGTCTTTTTCTAATTGCTTATCCCATGCTTTCCAATCTGCCTCCAAAGTTTCATAAAGTGTGTGCTCAAGCGATTTCAAAAGTGCATCTATCGTGGTATCTTGACACTTCACCTTAGGATGTTCCTCTATCCATCCGATCCAACCATCCCCGTTTTCTTGGATGTTAGCAGTATAGGTTGTTTCGTATACCCTATCATGTATCTTGAAGGACTGTATTTTTTCCATGAATGACTCCTTGTGTATAATTTTAGATTAAGTCTTATTATACCTTACAATAGTGCCGTTGTCAAGGTATTCAGACAGCACCCAGACAGCAAAGCAGCAACTGCTTAAGCTTCTCGGTTCAAAGGATGTTCACGGTTTGCAATTGGGAAGGGAATGCGTTGACCTGAAAGTTGTGATTCATAAGCCCCCAAAATCATCTCTAATGCAGCGACTGCGTCCTCAGCTGCGGAGATAGGTTTTCTGTCGTTCTCTATTGCATCAATCAGATCAAGAATCGCCAGTTCATTGCCTTTGAAGAAGGGGGTATCGTCAAGATCAATCGCTTCCCACTTCTGGTCAGCATTTGAGGGAACAATTACTGGATACGGATAAACCATGAGCCTATTCGCCACATCACCTTGCAGAGAAAAAGTGCCTTCGCTGCCAACAATCTCCATCCCGTATCTACCTGCTCCCCCTTGATCGCGTCTCGATTGGAAGAATCCCGAAACCCCGCTCTTGAAAGCAAAATAACTATTTATGCAGTCTCCCGCTACGGGACCAAC
>CAZURU010000201.1:0-3268 GCA_964623585.1 uncultured bacterium | reverse complement strand
TTCAGTCGGTTCGTGGTCATTCCCATAAGACACCTCTTTACCGTCAATTGTAACATGGGATTGCATCCATTCAACATCACCGACAAAGAAGCGCATCATATTGAACAGATGTGTTCCAAGGACAATCATATCCTCACCCCCACCACGTCTGTCCTGTTTGCCGCTGGCATATATGGCATGCACTGTACCAATCTTACCATCGTTGAGCATCTGCTTGATTGTGTGCGTTGCTGGTAAGTAGACTGCTTGGTGTGCTACGGCGACTTTTAATCCGTTCCGTTTTGCTGTCTCAACGATGCTGTCTCCCTCATCAAGAGAACCTGTCATCGGTTTCTCACAGTAGACACTACAACCTGCTTCAAGACAGGCTGTTACCATATCAAGATGTTCTGTCGTCCAACGTGGACAAACACTCACTATGTCTAAAGATTCTTTATCTAACATATCACGGTAATCAGCGTAACTGCGTTCTGCACTGGATTCTTCAACTGCTTTTACCCTTCCAGATTCATCAGGGTCTGAGATGGCGATGAATTCTACGTTTTCTATATTCTTGTATGCAGTATGTAATCCGTGTCCATAGTTACCAGCACCGGTATGTCCAATTGCTGCTGCACGATAAATCTTCTGATTCATGTTTTTACCACCTTTTAATTGGGATTAATCTAACATTGAAAATGTGTCATCTAATCATCAGATAAATAAAGAAAATCAGAACGGGGATTGAAGTTATCAACAGTTTTACTTCAAGCAAACACTTTCTATATCTATCAACGGATTTTTTGCCTTCATCAGTTCTATTCAAAAATGATAACCTTCGTTCAAGAGATGGATGGGTTTCAAATAACTCAAGTATTAAACGGATAGGTTTAGGTAGTGAACTGAAACCACTAAGATTCTCTAAGGCAGACTTAAACGCTTCCAGGTTATTTGTTAGATCAACGGCGTACAAATCGGCTTGATGTTCAAAACGGCGCGATAAAAAATTATAGAGAACCTTAAAATAAAGCACAAAAAAGAGGATAGAAATAATGGATAAGAGTATCGGAAATCCTGCAAGTGGCTCTTTTAGAGGTTCCATTACCAACTGATAGAAGATAACCGAGCTTAAGAGATAGCAAAGGACGAGTAGGGTAGAGATAAGCAGATGTCTATGCCGTATATGACCAATTTCATGTGCTACAATTGTCTCAATTTGTTCATCAGGAAAATTGTGTAAAAGTGTATCCGTTATAAAGACTTTACGGTTGCGTGGCATTATCCCCGCAACTGCAGCATTTGCGATAGAGAGACTGCCCGTTTGCCATACGCCGATATCCCTGTATTTCATACCACTCCGTTCTGTCAAACGTTGTAGTTTCTGCTTCAATTCTGTGTCTGTTAGTGGCTCTGTTTTCCATAGAAACTGCATCAATAAAGGTGCAAAGACGAAGGGCAACATAATCAATGGCAGCAATAGACCCAAACCGATATATGTACCTATCTGTTCGGGAAATAGATGGGTGAAGTCCTGAACAGCACTAATAAACAACATTGGAAACAGTGGGAGAAGCAACATTCGAAAGCTGAAACCGAGATATTCCCATCTCTGTTCTGAGCTTTTGTGGGGTCCATCATACGTGACGAAACGTATACCCAGCAAGCTCACAAAAAATGGTATAAAAGGGAGAATCTCGCGTGAGTGCTGAACAGGTTCTAAGAAAGCAAACTGTTCATTAACGACATCTGGAAGGTGCAATAGGTAGAGCGTGCAGACCAGACCTATTAGACCTAATATTTCATATACAATTGTAACTCGAATTTTTATCCATCTCCGCGAGAGATAGGCAAGTAAAATAGGTACAAGTGTGATTATACATACCCAAAAGAATATGGCTGTATAATTGAATTCTGTGTCTAATTCGGTAGTTTCATAACGTAGCAGGAAAAAGAGTCCTGCAATTAAAATGATACTGGTTTGTGCCATTACATCCTATTTCAGTTAACGGGTGAATTACTCGCTTGCTTCCTCACTCAGAAAGTTCGTTTGCATGTTCTGCGAATTTTATGTCCAATTCAGTTATACCATCCGCATCGTGTGTCATCATGTCGATTGTTACACGATTGTATACATTAAACCATTCTGGGTGATGATTCAGAGATTCTGCGATTAATGCAAGTTGTGTCATAAATCCAAAAGCTTCAACGAAGTTCTCAAATTTGAACTCCTTATGGAGTTTACCATCTATTACTGACCAACCGTCAAGATTTTTTAAGTTGTTCTGAATGTCCGCATCAGTTAGTTTTTTGCGTGCCATTAATATTCTCCTATACACCTTTCGCACCGCTGGTGCTTATTTTTGGATAATGTATTCTTCTTTCTTGTCTGTGTTATGAAAACGACTTGAACCCAGTTATTATTGGGTTCAAGTCGTTATAGAGAAACTCCGCAATTTGTGTTTAACGGATGTCTTTGATGCTTCCCCATGTGGTTGTGAGCTTGGCTTTAGGGTCTACGGGAAAACTCGTATCGCCAAAGTATTCAATTTCGCCAATTTGAAAGTTCTGCACAGTCTCAAAAGCGATAAATCGAAAAAATCGATATCCGATTTTTTGAACGTCGTAGTCATCACCAGCATCAAATCGGACGACTTGCAGCCGCTGTTCCCAAAAACTATCCCCATCATGAGAAAAGATGGTCGTAAAATCTTCACCATTGTTCGATCCTTGTATCTCCCATACTGTAGGGTCTCTTTCAGGCTTATCGTTCGCTGAAGATACGGTGAAGTGTGTCAATGCATATTCCTGATCAAACTCAGCTGTCACGTGTATGCCTCCCGCCGGAAGGGTTGCGGGACCTCAGCACCATTTGGCATTGCCGCCGCCAAGTTGGTTATCAAAGACGTTAAAGGCATTTTCACCACCGGCGAATCCGGGTTCCTCGCTGGATGTGAATTTCGCGTTGTATCCCACATCTGCTTCAGGATTACCATCGTTTTCCGGGTCGGTTAGGTCACCGCCTAAAAGGGATCCTGTTCCTGTTCCCAAGACTTCCTCTGCATAAGTTATATCGTTCGTGCTAATCAAAAAACAGAATATCATCAACACAGATATTGCTAACGTTATATAAAGTTTCATAATGTTCGTACTCCTATTAAGAATGCATCTCACTTTTTCGTGAGTTTTGTGTTAAAGTATTTACATGATATACAAAACTATAAAATATGTCAATAGACAGGGTTTTTTAGTTTTAGAAAACATCGGTTATCAAGTTAACTGCGAGTTTAGG
>CAZURU010000200.1:0-9571 GCA_964623585.1 uncultured bacterium | reverse complement strand
TTATACCATTTCTACTTTATAATATACCATTTTCGTAGGTCGTGTAGAGGCACGCCAATAAAATATTAACTGGCGACATGTATTGCTCTATAATGGGTCAAGATGTTGGGTTTCGTTCCTCAACCCAACCTACGGAAGAATGGAAGAATAATAATTAAAATTGGTATTATACTTTCGCGGCGCACAAAGTAAGGCTTTTATCCCTGTATATCCAGAAGATGCGGATATTTCTGTCCCTGTCAAAATCTGGGAAATTCACTACCCATCTGATATAAAAACAGATGAGAAATATCTTGCAACCGAACCTGAGAATTCCAAATGAAAAATGAACGCCTCCGCATGTTCGTAAGAGCTCTTATCATCGGAATTAGCATTATGGGGATTATCATTCACAATTGGAGGCATCTATCTGATTGCCAAAGAACTTTATGGGAAAAATATAGCAAAACTTTCTGTACTGTTAGCTTCCGCAAGTAGTTTTTTTCTCTTCATGTCCTCAGTGGTCATGTCCCACACTTCAACACTCTTTTTATAACGGGGGCATTTCTGAGCTTCGTTTGGATGGTAAAAAAGAAACGTCCACTCTTGTCGTCAATCGTCTGCGGCACGGTTTTAGGTGTCGCGCTGCTATGTCGTCCCTATACAACAGCATGGATTGCGATATCTATGGGCATGGCAGCAATTGTGATGCGGAAACAGTTGTCGATTTGCTTGATTGTGCTTCCATCCTTCCATCCTAATTTTAACTTGACATCTGCATTTAATATATGTTGCAATATAGGTGGGTGGATGAATATTGATTTATCAGGTGAGGATATGGATGCAGATTAAAGGTTCAGTTAGTTATTTGAGGAGGTACTAATGGGGTGTGTAAAGATTTTGTCACTTAAAAAAAGGATCGCTGAACCTTGCTCCAGCGGAGCAATATGTCTATAGAAAAAGGATTATCAACGGGCTGCACTCCAGCGGAGTGCTATGTACATAAACGGACGCGTAAAGATTTTGCCCCTTAACTGTCGGAATCGTGGATTATCACGGATAACGCGGATTGTTGAGTTTGTGTATCAAGGTCCTATTCACAAAGGATGTCTCCTTCTGAATCGTTTGCTGATTATCTATCTGTAGTGAAAAAATGCTAATCCTACGCATACATCCTTGAACCTCCAAGCCAATAATCCGCGCAATCCGTGTCATCCGCGATAATCCGCGATTCTGACAAAAAAGGTGACAATAATTTTACACACCCGTACTAATGTGTTTTGTACTTGAATTCGTACCAGAAGGCGACGCGTTCCCTCTGGTGCTTCTATCAGATTCTACACCAGAGAAAGCTGAAAAACTATCCCAAGCGTTAACCCCTCTGGCTACAGACAATAATGCAGTCGTAGATATACACACTTTGCCTTTTGTCTCGCCCGTTGACGGGTGCAGACTATCAGCAAAAGTTAGTGATGAAGATATTGGTGCCATTCTGATAGAAAATACAAAAAATCATTTGACGTGGGAGTTGACCCATCAAGGTTGGGAATGGGTATTAGCGTTGTTAGGTCCTTTCACCGAACCAGATTGTAGAAGCGGTTATCAATACCTTTACCCTGATGATGTAACAGGTGATATCTTCGTTATACTTTCATCACGTTATAGGAACTGGTGATGCTACATTTGAATTAGTTTCAGCAGTCTTCCCACTCTTAAATAGTTAGGTTTTGCAATAGAGAATTGGGAGTTACTCCTACGAAGAAGCGAGGTATCTGTAGGAGTGATTTCCGCGCTCGATTTGATAATATGCTTTCCATTTACTGTAAAATAAACGCGCCAGATATATATCATCTGATCAAAATTTTTATGCATGCAATACTTTTGAGGCATATTTTAACTATATGTAATCCTCCACCCATTTCACATTCGTTAATATTGGGACTTCACAAGTTGTTATCGCAGGTCATGAATCTGCGATATTTTCGCGCCTGCACGCCTGATTTGCCACGCCGAGGGCTTTTGTTGTTGCATTGGAGAATCACCAAAGCTTCTCAATTGGTATTTATGAAGTCATAGCGAGTAACATCTACGAGTTGTTAAAAGTCACACAAAAATTTATCATACAACTATTATTGAATAGGAGAATCAAAATAAATGAGAAACCTGATTTTAGTATTTATTCTAACAATCTTGATAGGAGGGTGTGAGACACCTATATCTACGTGGAAAGTCAACGATACAGTTGACGCTGTTCAGGATGATGGGGATACTATTTGCCATAATGATGGGTTTGATCATATCTGCTTCGTACCGCAACCTATTGAGGTTATCATAGAAGTGCCCATAGAAAAGATCGTTGAGATTGAGAAACTCGTTCCGGTAGAAGTTCCTGGCGAGACACAGGTAATCAAGGTCTACCCTGAAGTTGAAGTGCCTGTTGATCCGGTTGTTCAGGTCGTCACTGATCATATAGAAGCACCTATAGAGGTCATCAAAATCGTTGAAACAGAGAAGATCGTAGAAGTTCCTGGCCCGACCGTCTATGTTGACCGCGAAGTTATCAAGATCGTTGAAGTAGAGGTCGAAAAGATTGTTAACGTGCCTGTAGAAGTTAAGATAATAGAGTACGTTGAAGTAGAGAAAGAAATTGAGGTTTTCAATGAAGTTGGAAAATCCTTGTCAGAATACACTGCTGAAGAAATAAAAGCAGAATATAAAAGAAGAGGGTTTACTCCTGAAGTAGTTACACAAGTCGTCACTTCATCTAATTGCGATATACCGCTTGAAGTCTATTCTAACGAGATAGCACCTGATAATAGCAAACTTGACTACTGGGAAATCGGGATTATATATCCAGGTTTCTTATTGGGTGAGGATTATTATTATGGTAGAAAAGGATTTCCTCGTAAAAATGAAGACGGTACTTATGACGACGGCTTTGAGATAAGCATTTCTGTGGGTGGAACAACTTATACCGAAAAAGATCTAACAAATCAGAAGTATTTAATAGGCGGTAATACGCCTGTCTGTGTACATTATGATTTTTTACCCGAAACAAAACCATCAAACTTTGAGGTCACTGTTACTGCTGAGTTTGATGGAGTAAAATATAAATTCAAAGGGACCTTGGGAGAGTGAACTATGAACAAGGAAACATGGGATGAAATCCAGCAAACACTTTTACGAATACCAGTTTTAATTATTTTTATACCATTCTGCCGTATGTCGGGTAGAGGCACGAAACCCGACATGCGAAAATGGTATAATTTAAAACACAATTGAATTGCTATTTTCTGTTAATCTGATATAATATTGAGAAAGAAGGGTATTGGAAAAATGGATATACAACAGAAAACAGCATTTATTTCAGATACGCTTGAGAATATGTTCGGCACACCAAAATGGAGTGGTGCTGAAGATGTCTTGGCGTGTCTTATAGAGACGATCCTATCTCAAAATACGACTGATGTAAGTCGTGATAAAGGATATAAACGTCTAAGAGAAAAATTTCCTACATGGGAAGATGTCCTGCAAGCAGATGTAAAAGCAGTAGAAGAATTGATCAAGATAGTTGGTTTAGGTAATCAGAAAGCGGCAACAATCAAAAACCTCCTCTCTTGGCTCAAAGCAGAACATGGTGAATTGTCATTAGAGTTCGTTCACGACATGAAGACTGAAGATGCATTGGAATTACTCTGCCAACACAAAGGAATCGGTATTAAGACAGCTTCAGTTACACTCTCCTTTGCTTGTGGTAGAGAGGTCTTTCCCGTTGATACGCATATCTTGCGGATTTCAAAACGACTGTCGTTAATCCCACAGAATTGCAGTGCCGACAAAGCACATGCTGAACTTCCAAAGATTGTTCCGAAAGGAAAATCCTATCCATTCCACATGAACCTAATCTATTTTGGCAGAAGAATCTGTAATGCAAGAAAACCCTTGTGTGAAGAGTGTCCATTCACACAACACTGTCTCTATTTTGAAGAGAATTCAGAACCGTAGACGACACATTTTGGGGATATACGATGTTTGATTGGAGAAAGTTAAATTGGAAGCACTTGTTCGCTTTCCTGTTGATATTGCATCTGCTTCCTATCTGGATATTCGGTTACTTTCCATCTCAAGATGGGGCGAGTCATGTTTATAACGCATTGGTGCTGAAGGAATACAGTCAACATGAAAACTTCAAGATGCGTGATGCATGGAAGTTGAACATAACCATTTTCCCAAATTGGTTGTCTCACATCTCCCTGGCAGTACTGCTGTATGTATTTCCTCCTGTCATAGCGGAGAAGGTATTTTTGACGTTTGCCATTGGGTTGATCCCCGTCTCCTTCTTCTATTTCCTAAATGCCGTACACAGAGGCAAACAGAGTAGGTATCTATTCGCGTGGCTTGGATTCCCTTTTGCATATAACTATCTGCTTTACATGGGGTTCTATAACTTCACGCTGAGTATGTCATTTTTCTTTTTCAGTTTCGGTTTCTGGTGGAAACATAAAGATGATATACAGGTAAAACATCTGTGTATACTTTATGTGCTGTTATTGCTCACCTATCTGTCACACATCGTGTCCTACGGTTTAGTCGTGTTAGCGATGTCGATTGCAGCAGCTTGTATATGGGGGTCAGAAACGCTTGTTGAAACGTGGCGCATTCGCAAAAGACATTTATCCGATGTATTTAACCAATTCAAACTTACGATCAAACCGTTCTTCTACTTTCTACTCTATATGATACCGATCTATTTCGTACTGACAGAGTACTATTTACAGAGCATAAAACGGCATCAGGATGGTAAACATAATGGAATGGAGTGGATAAGTGATTACTTCTGGGGAGTGAAGTCAATCGTTTATTTCTCGGATTGGAATATTCCCCTCAATCATTTCTTACTTTTCATTTTAGGATTTGCAATACTGATTTCAATAGGTTATCGGATTTACCGAAAGCAGAAGATAGAAAAGACAGATGTATTTTTAGCAATAGGAATAGTCTTTACCTATATGTTTATCAAAGCACCGTGGGGGTATGGTCCTGGTGGATGGATAAATGACCGAATTCATATTTACATTCTGCTGATGTTAGCACCGTGGTTGATTATTGATATGCACAAGTATTTTCGTCATACAATTACATCGTTACTGGTTATATTCACATTAGCACATTGCTTTCTAACAGCGTTTCACCATGGTCGCATTTCAGGTGAAATTGCTGAACTTGTGTCAGGCGTGAAGATGATTGAACCGCATTCAACATTCACACATCGTTCAGGGGGGTGGCATAAATCCAAATACTTATACGCTCATTATGATAAGGCTGAGAAAAAAATGGTAATGAGAAATGAGATAAAATACGTCACACCCTTTGTGCATTCTACTGCTTTCTACGGTGTTTACGCTGATGATGTAGTACACATGGCAAACTATGAAGCGAATTATTACTACTTTCCAGTCAACCGAAACAATCAGGACAGTGTCGCCTTAGATTATATTCGCGCGGATTATGTGATCGCTTGGTTCTATCCTGAAACTGAACTTTTTGCTGACCTTACACCCAATTATAACATTATCCATGAAACGGAAAATTTGAAACTATTTCAAAGAAAAACTACTAAAGAACCGTTAGACACTATATGGGACGAAACAGAGGAAGGTTATCCAATTATCCAATTTGACATGCAGGCTGATAGCCATCCTGTAGAGGAGAACTTCCATATCGTTGCGCCAAAAACAATGTATGTTGACGGTAAATACGGATGGGATACTGAATGGAATCCGAGAGATGAAAAGGATAAGAGTAATTGGAGAATCTCACCGAGACAAACGTTTCTGGGGCATGAAAGTCAACCACCACTTGTAAGGGATGGTGTGTTTGGCACAGAGGATGCTGCATTTAGACTGGATTTACCTAATGGCAAATATCGCATAACAAATATATTTCAGACGCCTGAAGGGGCAACACACGAAGTCAATATGTTAGCGAATGGTAAGCACATTATTAAAAAACGCATTGTACCAATACACGACGAGAGAGTTGAAGAAGTTGCTACTGTTGATGTAGATAATGGATATCTCATCTTGGTAATCTATACATCAAAGAAACGGATACAGACGGGTTCCAGACATTCACACTGGGTATGGAATGGATGTATTGTTGAACAAATTGCTACAGAAGAAGAGTAGTGGATTGTCCAGTTAGATTCTGTGGGTCGGGTGTCAATTTAGGGAGAATTACGTTATAAATTTCAGGTCAGTAGGTTCGGTTTCCTAACCGAACCGGCTTTGGGATCATAAGGAGAATTAAATGATTAAACCGCATGGAGCCGAAACCTTAACACCGCTTTATGTAGCGGATGATGCACAACGCACTGAATTGTATAAGGAAGCGGAGCAGCTTCCATCAGTTTTACTCACTTCGGGGGCGGCTGCATCAGCCGTTATGCTCGCTGCTGGATACTTTACGCCACTTACAGGCTATATGAATGTTGCAGAAGCATTAAGTGTTGCTTCTGATATGAAACTACGCAACGGACTTTTTTGGCCTGTTCCTATACTTAACATGGTTCCCTCGGATCAGATAACGGATGTTGTGAAAAATGCAGATAGTATCGCACTACGTGATCCAAATGTTGATGGTAATCCGGTGCTTGCAGTAATGAAGGTCTCGGCAATTGAGACTCTTACTTCGGAGCAGAAACAGCATATTATTGAAAGAACGTTCGGCACTACTGACCCAGAACACCCTGGGGTTCCTGCTTATGCAGATGCCGGGGACAACATTATCTCTGGTCAGATACAAGTTCTAAATTACTCATACTTTCCTGAGGATTTCCCCGACACGTTTAGAACAGCAGCAGAGATTCGTGATGATATTGTGTCGCGTGGTTGGAAAAATGTTGTGGCATTTCAGACGCGAAACCCGATGCACCGTGCTCATGAAGCACTCTGCAAGATAGCACAAGAAGAGGTTAACGCAGATGGCATCCTTATCCACATGCTACTTGGTAAACTAAAGCCAGGTGATATCCCTGCTGCTGTCCGTGATGCATCTATACGTGCCATGGTTAAGCACTACTTTCCAATAAACACAGTATCTATCACGGGGTATGGGTTTGATATGCTGTATGCCGGACCGCGTGAGGCACTCTTACATGCAGTGTTTAGACAGAATTGCGGCGCGGCACACTTCATCGTTGGCCGTGACCACGCGGGTGCGGGAGATTATTACGGTGATTTTGATGCACAAGAGATATTTGATACAATTCCTGATGATGCTCTGGAAATTGGGATTTTTCGTGGAGATTTTACGACGTGGTGCAATGAATGCAATGGGGTCGTGATGTTGAAGGATTGTCCGCACGATAGGAAACACCATTTCAGCATTTCTGGAACAAAACTACGTGAAATTCTTGCTGCAGGTGAGACCCCTCCACCCGAAATTTCAAGACCTGAAGTCGCAGAGATTCTGATGAAATACTACCAATCTGAGGAGAGTATTTAAGACAATTACAGTGAAAGCTATCCTATATACGAAAAGCATCCCACGTTATCTCACAATGCGCTACCTTGGAAAAAAGTGGGGTAGTCTCTATACATCCCGGCTTTCAAGTGTGCGCTTGGTTGAGATGAAAGAACCGCAACTCCCTACACAGCAATGGGTGAAAATAAAGACACGCCTCAGCGGAATCTGTGGGTCTGACCTCTCAACAATTACAGCGAAGGGGAGTCCGTATTTCTCACCTTTCACATCTACACCTTTTGTCCTCGGACACGAAATCGTCGGGGATGTTGTTGAGGTAGGGGATGCGGTAGAAGGAGTGTCAATAGGGGATCGTGTGGTAGTTGAACCCGCACTTTCATGTAGGGTGCGCGAGATAGACCCCCCCTGCTATCAGTGTCAGAATAACCGTTTCTCAAATTGTGTAAACATCACACGTGGGAGTATTTCAGACGGTGTTCAAACCGGGTATTGTCAAGATACGGGTGGGGGGTGGAGTGAATATGTCCTTGCACATCAAACGCAAATCCATTCCGTTCCAGATGAAATGTCGGATGAATTAGCAGTGTTACTTGAACCCTTCGCTTGTTCCCTCCACGGTGTATTTCAAGCGGAAGTTCACGGCAAAAAGGATATCTGCGTGATTGGGGGCGGAACGATCGGATTACTCACCATTGCAGCACTACGGATGATTGGATATGAAAACAGAATCATAGTCTTCGCAAAACACCCGCATCAACAGAAACTATCGGAAAACTTAGGTGCTGATGTTGTCATACCTGCCAGCAGAGGACGATATGAGACGTTCTGTGAATTAACAGATGCAGAACCGTTTCAACCAGAATTAGGTCAGCAAGTGTTGTTAGGGGGTGTTGATGTGACTTTTGATTGCGTAGGTTCAAGCACATCAATTGACGATGCCCTACGTTTTACACAAGCAGGAGGAGAGGTAATTCTACTGGGAATGCCGGGTATACCAAAGAACGTAGACTGGACATCTATTTGGTATAAGCAATTGCATGTAAAGGGGGCATATACTTACGGTTTAGAATCATACAAAAATGAGATGATACATACATTTCAACTCGGTCTCCGTTTCCTACAAGAGCATGGTGAGAGTCTGTTACCTTTGATAGGTAAACCCTTTACACTTCAGCACTATAGGCAGGCAGTACAGACTGCACTGAATACCGGTATAACTTCGTCTGTTAAAACCGTATTTGATCTACGTGAAGAAAGGTAGCTGAAGAAAATATGAGCGATGTTCCAAAATCACATCCACGTTATGTTTCGCTGACATTAAGAGACAGAATTGTTAGCGGTGTAGAACAGGGAATTACATCTATACACGGCCTGATAGCACATGGACGTGGCGAGGCTTACGATTATCTCATAAATGAAGCCACGCAACTTTTTGCACATAAGGCAATCCGTGCTGCAGCAGCCATGCTCAGTTTATCACAACATCCCGTTATTTCTGTCAATGGAAATGTTGCAGTGTTAGTCCCTAAAGAGATCATTGAACTTGGGCAGATACTGAATGCTCCTTTAGAGGTAAACATATTTCACACAGAAGTCGGACGCGAACAGAAAATAAAAGAACATCTGCAGAAACATGGGGCACAAAAAGTACTGATGCCTTCCAAAGATACGCAGCTCCGCTTCATAGACTCCAATCGCAAGTATGTAAACGCAGAAGGTATCTTCAAAGCAGATGTTGTGTTTGTCCCCCTTGAAGATGGTGATCGTTGTGAAGCACTACGGAAGATGGGTAAGGATGTCGTAACTGTCGACTTAAATCCTATGTCAAGAACTGCGAAACAGGCAAGTATTACTATCGTAGATAACGTCGTCCGCGCTTTACCGTTATTATCTCAAACCATTCGAACGTTACCTAAGGGCACTGACTCCGGAGATTTGTTAAAGCAGTATAACAACGAAAAGACACTAAAGGAGGCATTGCAGTATATTGGCAGGGGGCCAGATGTCTAATGGTAGAACCGGGATTTTCAGGATTATAGGATTTCCAGAGTTAGCTCAATCTTCTTCTAAATCCATTAAGGTTGAACGCACCGTAACATCCCTTAGT
>CAZURU010000199.1:0-9596 GCA_964623585.1 uncultured bacterium | reverse complement strand
CGCCAAATTACCCAAATATTTTCTTTAACTTCATCTGGAGCAAGGACTATTTCAGCGATCTTTTTTTACGATTTTACGGTCATAACTTTCAGATTTGTGCTAAAATATGACATTAGGTAGTCCATCCCTCATAAGATGGACATGAGTCTATATTAAAGGTGGTGTATCAATGTGTAAAATTGCAAATATTGAAGTATTTCCGACTGCTGTTGGTATGAAGGATGTGTTCACGATCGGAACGGGGTTTGTTGGGGATACTGATGCTGCTGGAGAACATGTATATGTAAAGATCACAACGGATGATGGTTATGTTGGCTGGGGAGAACAACGCGCCCTTCCTGTGTTGCTGAAGCAAACGGTATTGAACTTCTTGGAAGTGGTTTGACAGAGGCAGGGATAGGGTTTATTGCCAGTGTCCATCTTTTTTCTACAATGGATTTAGTGCTTCCTCCAGAATTAAATGCACCTGCATTTTTGCAGACTTTGGTAGCGAGTGGTATTGAAATCGAAGACAATGTTGTTACTGTGCCAGATGGTCCTGGTCTCGGTATTGAACCGGATGAAGATTATATTAAAGAACATCCGTTGCTGATCTGATCTTTGATGCCATTATCACCTCAACAAAAATCGCTCCGAGAAGGACAACGGCGCAGACCAGATAAGGACTCTGCATGCCAAATTCTGAATCAGCTGCAATCCCACATATCAAGGGTCCTAATAAACTACCGAAGCCTAATACCGCTTCATGCCACCCACTCTTATTTCCTTTGTCAGTATGTTGATCTAAACCGTAATAGAGACTGCCAAAATACGAGAAAGCAACAGATATACCGATAATGACATAAGCGATGAACCAGACGAATATGTGCTGGACTCTCCATAAAACAACAAAACTAAGAATTGCGAATACTTGGGTTATTACCATCGGACTCAAGCGATAGTGCCATCTGGTAGAGTAGCCAGTTCCGAGAAATAAGAAAGTTAGTGTCTGAAAACTACCGAGTGTTAACATGAGGTTACCGTAAACGACAGTAGGTATCCCCATCTCCTTCGTTAGTTTCGGTGCCAGCCATCGCAGCACAGCCAGTGCGAAATAGGATGCAAAATTTGCACATCGTGCTATGTTCAGATATCGTCTTCTAACTTCGGGTGGTGGGAACAGTGTTTGCGTTAATTGCTGGGGTTCTGAATCGGCTCGTGTTTGCGATGATTTACTTAGCAAGACCACTGTCAATGTCAACAATCCAAGTGTGCAGGCGAGATAAAAGGGTCTAAACGGAGCATCATCTTGATAAAGATAACCAGACACGGTAGGTCCCATCGTTATGCCAATACTCCAGAATAGATTGAAAAGCATCACCCTGTGCAGTAAAGTACCTTCATCTTCTCTTTCTGCAAGCCAGGCTTCATAGGTAGGCCAAAAGAGTGCGATACTTATGCCTAAGAGTGGGAGAATTAGTAATAGATGTATTTTCTTATAGCAGAGAGGCATGACAATACTCACAATGCTGATCAGAATACATCCAGCAATGAGCATTTGACTGCGATTTATCTTATCGGAGAGTTTTCCGAGCGGTATGGCAAGGAAGGCATAAAATGCTGTGACGATTGCCACGAGTATACCCAAAAATGTTGAGGAGAGACTCAGGTAACTACTATAGAAGGCGGAATTCGTTAATACACTACTAAAAGCAAAATCAATTAAGAGTGCCGGGAAATAGACGAAGAAGATTCGGGTAGGTTTCAAGTGCATCTATGGCATGGTGTAATGGATAGTCCAGACTTATTAAGTAGTGCGCGTTTCGCTTCACTCTACCCTTATGTTTCAACTTAGTGATGTTCCCAGGCCGGTAGGTTCGGTTTCCTAACCGAACCTACCGGCCTGGGAACATCTGATTTATCAAACTCACGTTATATTTAAGGATCCACAATCTTCACATCTACTGTATGATACCCTATTGTATCAACGGGTTCGACTTTAAGTCCGAATTCTTGTTGTGTGACACCTGTATTTGTTGTCGCTTTTGCGTAAATCTCAGCATTCCCTTTTTTGTCTGGTATTTTCCAGTTCCACTTCCAGAGCACCCATGCTAATGGTGTATCTTTTGCCCATATTTCGGCTTCGTGCCATGATTCTCCGTAGTCGACACTGACTTCAACCTTCTTTATTCCACCGTGATGTCCGGCATCAAAAGCTGCGCCGCTGACGGTGAGATTTGATCCTGCGACGACCTCTTCATCGGTGCTTGGTGTGCCGATGACAGTAGCAAGTTTTACGTTGGCGACAGGGTCCCATCCGTGTTTTTCCCAATAACCTTCGTGTTCTATTGCTAACTTTATATTGACTATCCACTTCGGATTTTTTGTTCCGTAATGTCCTGGGTTAAGCAATCGGACAGGAAACCCGTGTTCAATAGGTAGTGTATTCTGATTCATTTGGTATGCCAGAATCGTATTCTCATTTAGTGCCTCTTCTATTGGGATAGCAGTATGGTATCCATCAGCACATTGGAAAACTGCGACTTTTGCGTCTTGCTTTATGCCAGTTTTCTGGAGCAGATCACGCAACCTGACACCTTTCCATTTTGCATTGCCCATCTGTTCTGTGCCGATAGGATCACCAATACATTTTAACGTGCGCATTGTCTCAACAGATTCCAACGCTTTAATTTCATCATACTTGAACGGTTTAAGAGGCTTTTCTATCAATCCGGATATAACCAACCGCCAATTTGCAACATCAATCTTTACAGGGTCTCCAATCTGAAGGATATAGAATTCCTCGTTAGGAGTAATAAATGTTTGGGGTTTCAGGAGTGTGTGTAATTTGTCAATTTGGGAGTCATTTTGGGCTTGCAGATTTATGGGATAAATCATGCCAGCTGCACTGATTGCGCTTAATTTTATGAAAGTCCTCCGCTTCATTTTATCTCCTTCGTTTTAATTTTGAGTCTGCTTTTGATGCGCGCATGTGCATGGTAATCTTTATTACTCCCCTTATCATTATGAGTGTCCCGAAGATGAGAAGTAGTGGTAATCCGGTTTTCCACTCTAAGAAGAAGTATACAACAGCACTGATTGACATCAAGATGATGAGAATATTGAGTATTGCTGTGTTTTCATACCATTTATGCATTGTTTCTTTTAAGTCATGTAAATTAACGTCACACGGATTGTGCCTACTACTTTTAAGAGCCTATTTTACATCGGTGTTATTTGTGCATATTGATCATTATAATAATAGCATTTCTGTGGAATTAATTCAATTGAAAATAGAATAAAGACGTGTTGGAATAAATATCAAAAAATGGTATAATTAAAGAGTTGTTGGCGAGGATTATCGTTGAAATATCTTTCAAAACAAAATATGAGTTTACTTTAGAAGGAGAACTAATAGATGCGACAAGTTTTCACCTTTTGGATATGTTTGATCTTAGCAGCTATTGTAGCCTTTCCGTTAAGTGCGCAAGAAGCGAAAGAGACAGAACCTGCTACGGAGCAATCAACCGAGAAAAAGAAGAAAGAATATGAGGATTTCAGTAAAGTAATAGAAGATAGCAAGACGTATCAAGGTTTTTTCAATCTATATCAGAAAAAAGAGAATTTGTACTGTGAAATTCAACCATCACAGTTGGACGAACCTTTCTTATGTATGATTAGCATTGCACGGGGTATAGCGACAGGTAGAATCCTTTCCGGTATGACATTGGATGAGTGGATGCTGGTTTGGAAACGGGTCGGTGATAAGGTACATCTGGTGCGTAAAAACGTCCGTTTTCGTGCGGATAAAGGTACGCCTATAGCTGAAGCAGTCAATTTAGGATATAACGATTCGGTTCTCTTTTCGCTTAAACTGGAGAGTGTGCATCCGCAACGCAAGAGTCTTTTAGTCAATATTAGTAACGTCTTTGTGTCTGATCTTCCTCCACTTTCAGGAAGTGTGGGGGGTAAATTTGACAAATCCCGTAGTACGTGGGGAACGGTGAAAGTTTTTCCTCAGAATGTTGAGTTGAGAGTTAATGCGGTCTATTCCGGTAGTGGTTCAAGTGATACAATACCAGACACTCGCGGTATCCCTGTCACTGTGCATTATAGTTTGGCAAAGTTGCCGGACAATGACTATCAACCGCGTTTAGCAGACGATCGACTTGGACATTTCATGACAACGCTGAAAGATTACTCATTGAAAACAAGCGATGATCCTTACATCCGTTATGTAAATCGCTGGCACTTGGAAAAAGCGGACCCCAAAGCGAAACTATCCCCTCCAAAAGAACCGATAATTTTCTATATTGAGAAATCCATCCCTCACCGTTATCGTCCTTATGTACGCCAGGGAATTTTAGAATGGAATAAAGCGTTTGAAAAGGTCGGTTTTGTAGATGCAATTGAAGCTCGCATACAACAGGATCATGAAGATTGGGACCCTGAAGACGCACGCTATAATACGATTCGGTGGATGGTTGGTGGATCATTTGCTATCGGACCTTCTCGCGTTAATCCGCTTACAGGTCAGATTTTGGATGCTGATATACTCGTGGGTGAGAGTTGGACGCGATATTGGCAGCGCGAATATACGACTTTCTTTGATGAAGTAGCACATGAAAAAGAGCATCATGTTGATCATGCTTCACGGTTTCACTGTGAATTCGCTATAGGTTTAGAACGGCAGATGCGGTTTATGGCGAGTGTGCTACAAGCCAGAGGTGTGATGAAAGATGGTGGAGAGATTCCCGAAGAATTTATCGGACAAGCACTTAAAGCGTTAATAATGCACGAAGTTGGTCATACATTGGGATTACGACACAACTTCAAGGCAAGTACGATATACACGCTTGATGAAATAAACAAGAAGAAAGGTGAGGCTTTACACGGGTCTGTTATGGAATATGATGCTGTCAACATCTCACTGGACATAAAGAAACAGGGGGATTACTATACCACGACTATAGGACCGTGGGACTATTGGGTGATTGAATACGCATATAAACCGATAGAAGGTAACAAACCTGAAGCGGAATTACCGGAGTTAGGTAAAATTGCTTCAAAAGTTGCGACTTCAGAATTGCGGTTCGCTACGGATGGTGATGCGTCTATGTATCAGTATAGAGACCTTGATCCGTTGGTGAACCGTTGGGATTTGGGGGCTGATCCACTTGAGTTTGCAAAACGGAGACAACAGATCATTTCTGAACTTTGGGATGATATCGCTGACAAGGTTACGAAAGAGGGGATGGGTTATCAACGGGTGCGACGTGCATTCAGATCGCTTTTGGGTGAATACACTTCGTCAATGTTTCTTGCGTCAAGATTTATTGGTGGACAGTATCATCACAGAGATCATCGCGGAGACAAGGATGGACGGTTACCTTTTGTTCCTGTTTCTGCTAAGAAACAGCGTGAAGCATTGTCATTCATCAAGGAACATGCATTGTCGGATAAGACCTTTGATTTTCCACCCGACCTTCTTAACAGTCTCGCAGTCACGCGCTGGAGTGATTGGGGAGCAAGTAGCGGTAGTTCTTCACGATTAGACTATCCTCTTCACAGTGTGATTCTGCGGAATCAGAATATGATTGTTGCACGACTCCTTGATCCGAATGTTCTTGCCCGTGTGCAAGATACAGAGCTGAAGTTCTCTGAAGAGGAAGATGTGTTTACGATGCCAGAACTTTTTACCGGTATAACGGATGCTATCTGGATGGAGCTTGAAAAAAATGCAGCTGGAAAACAGTGGACGAATTCTGATGCGTTTATCTCAAGTTTCAGACGGGGACTACAACGTGAACATTTGAAGCAGTTGATTAAGTTGGTATTGGATGCGGATAGTGGTACACCTGAAGATGCAAGATCCCTTTCACGATTGCATCTGCAAAGGATCAATGAACGTATAGTGAAGTTACTGCAAGCCTCAAAGAATCAGTTGGATGATTATAGTGTAGCACATCTTGAGGAATCGCAAGTGCGCGTTTCAAAGGCATTAGATGCTGGTTTCCGAGTTGAGACAAGATAGTATTTACCAAGAATTGGCAGGTCGTGACAATGTAGGTAAGATTTTGGCATAAAATCTTACCTACAAGACACTGAAAGTAATACCATTTCTATTAATTATTCTCTCATTACCGACTGTTCAGAAATGAAGCGGCGAACGGCACAATCTAACAGCATGTGCTACAGCAAAGAGGCATTTGCATTTAGAAATGGTATGATATGGGAAGTACCATAGCGGAGGATTAATAATACTGATGGAGATAATCCAATATAGCTCTAATTTTCTGACGCCTTTGACAGCGTTTTACAATGACTTTACAGTAGATGTTCCGCATTGTCACCCAGTCAAAGAGGAGGATATAGCCTTTGCTACGAGTGGTGTAACAGGTCAATCCAAGTATTATGATGCGGATGATATAAAATCAGAAACAGCATTCGTCGCTGTACAAGATGGAAAAGTCTTAGCCTTTATTCACTTAGGGTTATCAAAACATACCGAGAGCATTAGTCAGTCGAACGGTAGAGGTGACATTGATGTCAAAACAGCCCATATCCTGTTTTTTGGATATAAAGCCGGAGAACGACAGGTAGGTGCTGCAATTCTTAAGGAGGCTGAAGACTATTTGCAGCGGAATGAGGTTACACAGGTTTATGCCTTTTCAAGACATTATAGGTATCCTTGCTATCACTTCGCTTATGCGCAGCTTTCGGATAGACTGGGACATGTTGACGCTCTGCTCAGATTCAACGATTATATGCGGACTCATGGACAGGTGTTCTTTGATTGGGAGAACTTCAATGCTATACCAACACCTCCGGATATTCCCGTATCCCTTTCTATAGAATGGAAAGAGGGACGCGGCAGGCTACCGAACTGTAACATCACAGCACATAAAGACGGTGAAGAAGTCGGTGTATGTTGGTCTCTTTCTGGTGGAACGTTTTCTTCACATGACAATGCCCAAGACTGGGTTTATACGGATTGGCTTGGTGTTGATGAGGCACATCAAGGACGGGGACTGGGTAAATACCTGCTTCTGTATTCTTTGCAAGAGATGCATAAAGTTGGTTACCGACATGCTGCACTTAGCACAGACTGGAGTAATAATAGTGCTTTTCTACTGTATGGCAACTGTGGCTATAAAGTTGTGGATTGGACTTATGCATATTCAAAACGTCTTGAGAAAAAGTCAAGAATTGTTATACCTGTAAAATCAGAGAATAGATTCAGTGAAGTTGTCAATTATACACCTGATCTCTTAGAGCCTTTGACCCACTTTTATAATCATCAGGTACACGGTTTACCGAACTGTTTTCCTGTCAATGAAGATGAATTCGCTACAGTGTTAGGCGGCTTAAATAAAGAAACTGAAAGGAGCAAAGACGAGCTTGAAGAACAAGCCTTGTTCTTGACAATAAAAAAAGGGAAAATAAAGGCGTTTGTTCATGTTGGATTTGAAACGTACCCTGAGGATGATATTGAGGATGAAAGAAAAGGTTATATTCGGTTCTTGGGTTGTGAACGAGGGGAGAGACAAGCCGGACAAGTCGTGCTTGAAAAAGCAGAAGCATATTTGAATTCCTTTGAAGTTAATTCTATTGAAGCATTCTCCTCAAATGTCGAGTCTCGTTATCCTTTTTTCAACTTTGATTATGCCAAATTGACGAATTATCTTGATCATATACAAAGTTTATTGGGTAATAATAGCTACAGACCAAGTAATGGTTGGGTTTTTCTCAATTGGGAGAACTTTTCTGTTGAACCTATGCTGCCTGATGACTCCGTACATACAAGTGTTACGTGGACACAGGGATGCGGTGAACGTGCAAACTGCACCGTAAAAGCACAAAAGGGAAATACAGATGTTGGTGAATGTAATAGTGTCTCAGCGGGTGTGTTTTCAAGACATCCCGATGCACAAGACTGGACGTATACAGAATGGCTTGGTATTGAAGATGGTTTTCAAGGAAAAGGATTTGGAAAGTTCTTACTTCAGTATGCCCTTCAAGAGATGCAAAAGGTTGGATATCGTCATGCATCCATAAGCACAGACTTGCATACTCTTCTTGCGATCCTCTTTTATAGTAATATCGGATATAAGGTAGTTGATTGGACTTATCAGTATGATAAGTCTATCAGGTGACACGAAACTGACGAAAATGAAATAAAGTTGCTTAATCGCTTGTAGTCTCAATACCCACATCTTGCAGAACCTTTGTAGCTTGTATTGCCATATCTGCTGCAGGGTCGCGTTTTATGATACGTTTTAACTGATAGACAGCTCTATCATCTCCATCTCTGGCAAGCTCCAATGCTTCGTCAAATCCCTTCATTATATAGCTTAAATCTCTTGGAATGACTGTTAAATTGTGGTCTTTCCAATAGTATTTGAGTTCATCAGATTCCCAATTACGGTAGACATCTTCCCATTTTAGGGCGTTGAATATATTCAGATGGGGTTCAAGCATGTGTTCAGAGATTGGATCAACAACGGCTTGGTAACGGTTGTCTAATGAAACCCGGAGTCTATCTTCGGTCAGATTAGGCAGTGCTTTATGGATAGTCAATGCAGGAAAAATCAACGTATCACCTATTTCGTAGTTTGTTGTATGCCATTCACCTGTCAATTCATCTGTGTTGACACAGAGACCTCCCGCACCCAGTGAAAAACGGTGTTCCATCACTTCGTCAATCTTATGTGAACCAGGGAGAACCGCTAATCCACCCAACTCTATTGGACAATCACCAACAGGGGCCCAACATGTATAGGTCTGGAAGTTTCCTTGAAAGTGCACGAAATCTTGATGTATAGGTGTGGTATGTTCGGTGTATTGCGGATACCATAGGCGTGCAACTTTTTGGGGGTGGGGTAACACTTCTGAGTCTATAATCTTTTCTACCATATCAACGACTTCGTGCCAATGTCCTGAGCGATGGAATGCCTCTAATTTATATACTTCGTGATATACATCGGTATATTCTGGGTCCCCTTCGGTGCATTGTGTAGATATATCAGCGATGCCGTCCATTGGGTCAGTATCTGCTACGAGCCATCCGCCGTGTTGCATAGTCGTCAGCATTTCTCGTCGTAATTCCCAGAGTTTATCTGGGTCCTGCAATTTCTTGAAAAAGAGGTATCCTGATTCTGCCATCCTTGTGCGGAGTTCTTCAGGATCATTCATAGCATCGTTGGATATGTGTAGTTCTCTTAGTTTTTCCATCTGTTCTTGCTCCTTAACGTTTGCGGATTTAATGAAGTATTTAAGAGTACATTGACTCATTGACTAATGGCATTTTTTGTTTAGTCCCTTCTGATCAATACCTTGGCCAAAATAAGTTGAATAAAATGGGTTTTTGTCTTTTGTATGCCACATTATGATGAAAGCAAAAGACAAAAATCCCATATCTGAATTATAGCATTTTTTCAGCTCTTAATCCATCTATTTTAAAAAACGACGATCTGTCAGTTATGTCAAGTTTTCCTTGCAATGCTTGCGGTTTTCAAAGATGATCAAGTGGCAAAAACTTTACACACCCAGGATGCCCGTTAAAACTTCCCTTGACAATCCACCGTCCCATCAAGTATAATCAATAAAAGTACTTG
>CAZURU010000198.1:0-9610 GCA_964623585.1 uncultured bacterium | reverse complement strand
GGTGATAGTGAAGGTGAACTATTTGTCTATTCTGCAATATCCAATGACCAATACCGCCTACACATTATTGGAAATAGTTTGACACCAATGATAGCGGACAAAATTAATGTTGATGCGGTTCTCCACTTATCCTCAGGGGATCTGAATGGAGATGGAAGACCTGAATTTGTTGTCGGTGGAATTGAATCGTTGCCAGATGTTCCATCTACACCTCCGCTCTGGAAGTTTCAAGTTTTTCGATATGAATTGGGTGAGTATCGTGCAATATGGGAACAGGCGATTTCACCGTATAGGATAAGTGGAAATAGTGTTAAGTTTGTAGATGTTGATGGTAATGATTCAGACGAACTCGTTATTATTGCTTTTCCAAATTTATATGTAATGGAATGGGAAGGTACAACATTCGTACCGATTTATCACCAGGAAGTCAATGAAATGACCACTATCTTCAGTGCGGATATGAATGGCAACGGTTTACAAGAGTTTTTCGTTAATTCTGAAGATGGACTCAGTATGATTGAATTTGCCAGTTCTTATGTTGGTGCATCAAATGAGGGATCTGTCGTTAATTTGAGACCGTGGAACGTTTCGGCATCCCCTGTCACGTCAACGTCCATTGAGATTACCTGGGACGCGCCTAAGCAAGAGAAGGCAAACGCGGTTTATACGGTGTATCGTGCGCTTGGTTCAAAAAATGATGAACCGATTGAGAGTGATTATAAGGTAATAACACAAGGCCTTACCGCAAAGGTATATCTTGATAATAATGTTGAGACAGATAGGAGCTATTGGTATGCAATTTCTGCTACGAGTGAGACGGGGGAGGACATCTATGTTAACTGGGCACGAAGTAAAGCAGTTTCTGCAACCCCGCGACCGACACCAAAAATCCTTAGCACTGTATTTCAGCAACCCAATTGGATTATTATCAATTATGATAGACAGATGGGGTTGTCAATAGGTAACGCACAACGTTATATATTAAGGTTACCGAAACAACTTACTGCCAAGTCAAATTTTCAGTTACAACCGCAATCGGCAATTCGAGATAGGATGGGAACACGCGTGCTCTTGGGATTTGATTCACCGAGTCTGCAAACACTGATTGACATGGATACAGATGTATATGAAGTCGTGATTTCCGATGTAGCAGATACGGATGAGAACAGGATTAGTTCAGCAGTGAGTTCTGTTGAAATTAAATATAGTCCAACCGATTCTGCTAATAGTATGGGAGTCAAGGATTTCACAAAGTTGCGGGTTTTTCCGAATCCAGTTCGACCAAATCTATCTGACAAGGGAGCGATTACTTTTGATCACGTGCCAGTCGGTACAAATATTAAGCTATTTACGGGGTGTGGAGAGTTGCTTGAGAATCTAAACGTAACGGAAAGTGATGGTAATCGTAAAATGTGGTGGTTAACAAATGGTGATATAGGGGACATTGCTACTGGAATCTATATCTATATGCTTGAGTATGAATCAGAAAGAAAAGTTGGGAAGATTGCTGTGATCAAATAGGACCAGGATTTTCAGGATTTTCAGGATTTTCAGGATTGATCAGATTTTGTGCGTCTGGATATTCCACTATGGATGATTATATTCTCATTGCTAATCCCATATCTGGTAAAGGTAAGGCAAAATCTGTTGCTAAACGCACTCAGAATCGGCTTATGGACTCAGGTCGTAATGGTCAGCTTAAGTTTACGACAGGTAATGGTGATGCGAAAGATTTTGCGGAACACGCTGTATCAGATGGTATTAAATGGGTGATTGTATGCGGTGGAGATGGCACACTTCACGAAGTCGTCAATGGTATTGCGCCTGCTTCTGATGTTACTTTGAGTATAATTCCGTGTGGTCGTGGTAATGATTTAGCATCTGCTATTGGAATACCGCGAAAAATTGAAAAAGCAATTGATACGATTTTTTACGGTACTGAAAAACATATAGACTTAGGATATGTGCATTCTGATAAGGGTAGTGAACACTATTTCACAACGATAGCGACTTGTGGTTACGATACAGAGGTCAGTCGTCGTGGTGCTGAACGGGAAACGTTCCTCGGTATAAAAATCTCTGGGACAGCATCCTATCTCTATGCGGCTGTTGTCACACTGTTCCATTACAAGAGTCCTTCTGTGCGAATAGAGGGAGATTTTGGTACATATCAAGGTGAGATATTACTTGCAGCGACAGGAAATACAAACAGTTATGGTGGGGGATTTAAGATTGTTCCGGATGCAGTTCATGACGATGGCTTATTTGATGTATGTATCATTCGTCCATTACCCTCTTTTACGATACTACGATTAATGGTTACTTTATTCTGGGGTGGTCACGTGAATCATCCGGCTGTTGAAATCAGTCAGACCCGTAGTTTGAAGATTACCTCTGATCCGCCTGTCATGCTGTTCGCTGATGGTGAACCGATGTGTGAGACTCCGGCAACCATTGAGATAATTAAGCATGGATTGAAGGTTCTGGTACCATCTTGACATCGCACTGCTTTAATTATATACTTAACCTAACACATTATCCTTTCTTGATACTGGGAGATGAAACGAAGCAGATGGTGTTGAACGCCTTAAAGCTAATGTTTGATAAAAGCAGATGTTTGATATTGAGACCCCACTCTACTTGATCCTGCTTCTAATCATTCCACTGGTAGCACTTATTCAGTTACGCACTTATGTGGTTGCATCAAGATGGCGAAAAGTTACAACTTTGGTCATGAGATGCCTTGCCATAATATGTACAATTCTTGCCTTAGCAAATCTACAACGCGCGCACAGCGAAAAACGGCTTGCTATCGTGTTTCTCCTTGATATGTCTGATAGTGTTGCAGAATCTCAACACGAAATAGCGATTGAGCAGATCAACGCTGCTATCGCTAAATTGAAACCCACAGATCAATTCGCTGTGATAGGTTTCGCAGCGGAACCGGTTGTTTTAATTCCGATCGGGAAACCGTCGATTGAAACTGACAAACAGTCTCTACTAACATCAATGCTAACAGACTCATCTGGTCAACTGGATAGCACAGATATTGTTTCTGCCCTCAAAAGGTCGATTGAACATTTACCAGACACCTATCATCGCCGAATTGTGTTATTTAGTGATGGACAACATAATGCAGGAAGCATTCCGATATCAGAGTTTCTACCATTTTTTTCAGCGAATGATATAGAGATAATGACCATTCCACTTCAGTCAACACAAGATGCCATTCAGGTGTTGAATTTGGAACTACCAAACAAGGTTAGAAAAGGACAACGTTTTCAGATACAGACAGTCATCCAGTCTGATGGAACAATCCCTAACATAGAAGCTACACTATACCACAACGGTATTCCACTCCCTGATTTGGCGTTTTCTCTTAACAAAGGACGAAATGTAATCCCCCTTCCTACACAAGAGGTGACAGACGTCTATTATAACATGGGGCGCACACATACATACCATTTAAAGCTAAACATCATTGATGAGATCATAGAAAATAATGCGGCATTCGGGGTTGTTCAAGTTCATGGCAAACCACATATCCTATATGCAGATAGCGATTTGAGACATGCCGATAATATACAGAAGGTTCTTGAAGAGAACGGTTTCGGTGTTGAAGTAATCCACGCTTCTGATATACCATCAGATTTAGTTTCGTTCCAACAGTTTGATGTGATGGTTTTGAACAATATATCTGCCGATATGGTTACGGATACACAACAGGAAATGATTGAGTCGTTTGTACGAGACCTCGGACACGGATTGGTCGTTATTGGAGGAGATAAAGCTTTCGGTACTGGTGGATATACTGACACGGTCTTTGAACGTATATTACCGGTTGAGATGACACCGCGTGAACGAAAAGACTCTGTAGCACTCGTTTTCGTGATTGATACATCGGGTAGCATGGCAAACTACGTCGGCGATAGACGTAAGATTTCCCTTGCTATGGATGCGATCAGGGCAGGAATTGACAATTTGGATGAAGCGGATCAGGCTGCTATCATAAGTTTCGACGTTAAAACGCATGTGATCTCATCTCTGACTTCTGATCATAATAGATTGATTAAACGGGTTGGTAGACTCAAACCTACTGGCGGAACAGCTGCTATGTCGAATGCCATTAAAATCGCAATTCAGATGCATGAGACAGCACATGTGAAAAGAAAACACATTATATTGCTATCGGACGGTAAATCTACTGGGAAACGTTCCGACATTATAAAGTTGGCGAGAGATGCAGCTGATGCAAAAGTTGGTATTACGACAATCGCAATTGGAGACGCGGATACTGGGTTGTTAAAGGAAATTGCTGACATGGGGGAAGGGCAGACTATTGCGGTGCAAGACATACAAAATTTACCGAGGGTTCTTATGGATGCTGTCCGAGAAACACACAATTATATTGTGCAAGAAGAATTCCAACCAAAAATCTTAAACACGACTGCACGCATATTAGAGGGTATCAACAATCTACCAAGACTTTATGGGTATGTTGCAACAGCAGAGAAAACGAGTGCACAAGTGTTGATAAGTTCACATAAGAATGAACCGATTCTTGCGGGTAGGCGTTACGGATTAGGAAAATCTGTTGCATGGACTTCGGATGTAAAGCCTGCCTGGAGTAAGGATTGGATTTCGTGGACTAACTTCAGTAAGTTTTGGGGGCAAGTCGTCAATTGGACATTACCGCATGAAAACACAGCTGTGGATTTTGACTTAAGTGTCATGCACCACATTGGGCAACACAATGGTAGAGGCGAAATAAGGATAGATACTAAAGGTTTATCTCCTCTATCTTTCGTTGTACACGTAGCGGATCCGAATGGTACTGGACAGACAGTAGACATCACACAAGATGGTGTTAACCGATTTATCGGTTCATTTCAGATGCATGAGAGCGGCACTTATATTGTCACAGCGAAGCAAGTTGGAACTGAAAATTCAGTTTCCGAAACCCCACAGTCTGTAACACTGGCACTCTCATATCCTGCGGAGTATGCGGTGTTTGATGTTAACACAGCACTATTAAAGAAACTATCACGAGAAACAGATGGGTTTTATCAACCGACAATTGCTCAGATAACGCATCCAGGGGGCAAACCTATTGAAGAACGTGTGTCGATGTTTCAATCATTACTGCTTGTAGCAGCTATACTGTTTGTTTTGGAAATGATACTCAGACGGTTCAGCATTGTCAGCGGATATTTTGCAGAACTCAAAGCACAACTCAGCGGGAGTTTAATTAATCATAGTGTTGAAGCGGTCATGCCTGAAGCCTTAACCCAACTTTCACAGACGAAAACCGATGCTGTTACAGAAATCAAAGATGGTGTTTTTAACAACGTTGAAATGGCATCTCCAAGACAACAGTCTTCAAGTAGAGATGAAGTAGACAATACAATTAGTCAATCTCAAGTTGGAACGATGACACGCCTATTAGCTGCGAAGAAAAGATCGCAATCTGTCTAATTCACCTAAAACTTTTACACACCCAATGGTTTAATGGTTTAAATTACATTGACATGATCTGCATAAGTATGATAAAATAGGAAATAATTGATGCATTGCAGTTTAGAGGGATAGTACTTATCCGCATCATTATTTTTTAATTCCCTCAAAATCTGTATGGTAAAATGGGTGGCGTTTAATTAAATCCACTCACAAAACTCACCTAAAGTGAGATTCATTTTTTTAGGAGGTTTCATGGTATGAAACTTATGTTAGTATTAGCAGGATTTGTGTTGATGACAGTCTGTTTTGTTATCAGCACGAACGACATAGCAGAGGCGGAAGAAGTCCTTGGAACAGGAACAGCGTCCCTGATAGGTGGTGACCTAACCGATCCGGAAGACGATGGTAACCCTGAAGCAGATGAAGGTTACAACGCCATTTTCTCAGCCAACGAAGAACCTGGATTCGCGGGCGGAGAGCATTCCTTTAACGTCTTTGATAACGAACTTGGCAGCGGTAATACCAAATGGTGCTGCGGACGTGGTGGTGGCATTCCAGAAGAAGGTCTACACATAACCGCTGAATTTGACCAACCGTACGTATTAACACACTTCACCGTATCTTCAGCAAACGATACTCCTGGAAGAGACCCTACAGTGTGGGAAATTCAAGGATCTAACGACGGCGAGGATTTTACGACTATCTTTTCTCACGATGGAGATGGTTTTTGGACTGAACGTCTGCAAGTTATTCGTTTTGATGCGGGGGTAGATTACGACGAACAAACCGCAGGCTATCAGTTCCTTCGGTTTGTTACTTTTAACACCGGATTGAACCCGAATGGAGCATACTATCAACTTGGTGAAATTGAATACTTCGGCGTGCCGAGTTCTACACCTGTAGATCCTAAAGCCAAACTCACAACAACATGGGGAAGCATTAAAAACAACCGATAAGCGCAAAAAACGAACATTTTCTAAATCGATTGGCATCCAGTTATAACTGGGGTCAACTGATTTAGAAAATGTCCGCTTACATTGTTAGATTATCAACGGGATTTAATACTACCCCATGTCGTAGTGAGTTTCCTGTCGGGTTCTACAGACAGAAATTCACCATCCTTAAGTTGATTAATTTCGTTTTCAGATAATGCCCTAGCAAAGATATAGAATTCATCTAAAAGTCCAGTGAACCATCGGTCATTGTTATGATGTCCGATTCCTGCTTTAACGCCCCAGTTGCCTGATAGTTTTCCAGAACCTTTGACTGAGTGTGTTTCTTCACCATTTAGATATGTCTTTGCGTCACCGCTATCACTATCGTAAGTTCCCGCGAAATGAACCCATTTGTCTGCTTCAAGAACAGGTCCCGGTCTAATGTTGAAGATCTCTGTTTGTGTACCATCACGATGAAACCATCTAACCCCTTCAGTTTCAATTTCAACGTGGTAAAGTCCACTGCCATGATCAGGACCTATTGCATCAAACATCGATTGATCGGTGACTGAACCTGTATGGTTAACCCAAAATGCTAAAGTTATACCATCAACTGGAGCATTCTTAAATTCTGGTCCATTCAAATCAACCCATACATTTTCTGCTAAAGCGATGGCTTTACCGATCTTCCCATTTTCCCACTTTGCGTTTCCTTTCACCTCTGCATCATTTCCGTTTTGTGAACCATCCTTAACAGTTTCACTCTCATCATCAAAACTGTAATAAACAGACAGCGTAGGATCATTAATACTTGCTTGGACAAAAATCCCAGAAACACTTAAAATCATCAAAATGGCAAGCGGTAGGCAATACTTCTTATTTGTATTACTAGACATTCTGTTCTCCTATACTCTAAAACACAACGATGAATAACAACATAAGAGTTGATAATGCGTTGTGCGTTTGTGAAATACGTTATGGATTGAATTCAACACTGAATTGAATTCAATCCAAAATTTGTTACGCTATTCTGCCATTATTGCTTTTTGATGTTCCCCCATGTAGTTGCCAGTTTATCTGCTGGTTCTACAGGAGTAACGAAAGCACCATCCATAATCTGCTGAATTTCTTGTGCAGTCACAGCACGTGCAAAGATATAATACTCATCCAGCATCCCGTTAAACCATCGGTCGTTATTATGGTGTCCAATACCGGCTTTAACACCCCAATTCGGTGCACATTTGCCAGCACCAACGGTTCTGTTAGTTTCTTCACCATCAAGATATGTGATAGTTTCTCCACTTTCACTATCATAAGTTCCCGCAAAATGAACCCATTTATTAGCTTCTAACACTGGACCAGGATTGATATTGAAGACTGTTGTACTTGTCTCGTTTCTATGAAAAAATCGGAAGCCACCAGGTCTAATTTCCATGTGGAACAACCCGGATCCATGGTCAGTTCCGATTGCATCAAGTAGTGTTTGCGGATCATTAGAACCCGTATGGTTGACCCATGTTGCAAATGTAAATCCATCGATGGGAAGATTCTTAAATTCAGGTCCGTTCATGTCAATCCAGGAATTGGTTTCCAAGACAATAGCTTTATCCATTATACCATCTACTCTATTGACGTTCCCAACTATGGTTCCATCATTTCCACTCAGTGAACCATCAACAACGGTTTCACCCTCTCCATCAAAACTATAGTAGACAGAAAGTGTCGGATCACTCAGGTCAGCATTCACAGTTAATATACCAACACATAGCAGGACAGTGATTGCAATCAAGATATGAAACGATCTAATCAATTCAAAACGCATTGTATTATTCTCCTTTTTTTAGATTTATAATTGTATTTAGATTATATCTCAATATCAAGCATAAGTCAAGAAAAAGCTCTCAATACCTCATGAGAAGAGTATGTGTAACTATTGTTGTGATTAGTATATTTGTTGGAATATGGTCGTGTTTAGCTAAGAATCGTGTCCCTGTCTTGTGTGTCCAAAAAATCGTTCTGATTTTTTTGGTAAGAATTCTGTCCATACAAAAATTTCCGCGTATTTTTCAGAAAAAACTTGACATTAATTGCATTTAATTATATAATAAATTTGTTGACATAGTTTTCTGTTAAAGTTATAATAGTGTTCATTGAATTACTTTTCAATATATGAATATCAATTAACAAGTTGTGTAACACAATGTTTAAACATCGTGTTATAACTATTCATTCTATATAAGAGGTTAATTATGAAAAAATTGAATATCTTAACGCTCGGTTTAGTTTTTGTGTTTTTAGTCAGTGGTTCTCATCTTGCAATGGCACAAACAGTACTTGGTGGTGGACCGCTCGCTGAAGACCAACTTTTAGTGGATCCTGGGAATCATGCAGATACAGAGCATGGTGGTGATGTGCCTTGGATCACCAAATGGTATGGGCCCGACGGTAACTACACAAACAATGGTGGTTTCAGAACCTCAGCACCTATGGATCTTATGGCAGCAGGTACAGGTGACAAAATCACCGATGCTTCCCTTTCTACCCTCGCAGGATTGTTGATGACTAAAGACTATGATGTTGAATGGGGTGATGATCATGGTGGAACAAGAGCTTGGACAGTATTTGATATGCCTGCCGTTGGTAACAATACGGATAGGGGTGGTCCCGAAAATAATTATGATACTTATGCGGTAATTGTTATTGAAGCACCAACTGATCTTACCTCAGTTATGTCTCCTGCTCACGATGATCATGCACAGATATGGATAAACGGAGAAAAATGGTATAACAATTCAAGATGGACGGGTGGTGCAACAAAAGTCTCATTTAACGTTGAAGTTAAGCTGCAGAAAGGCACTAACGTTCTACTCTATCGTTGTGGAGAAGCTACTGGTGGTGCATATCTAAACTTACACTTTGATGATGCAACGCATGACGCTGTTACGATTTATCCTAAAGATTCGACGGATCAACAGAGTTTCCTTGATGAAATCGCTGCTGTTGCACCGGTTGAAGCTGCAGGTAAATTGACAACTACTTGGGCAGATATCAGACGTAAATAGACTGTTTCTACTTATTGTTTGGCGGGCTTTTTAAGCCCGCCTTTTTCATTTAAGGATTTACCCTCCTTTATCCCTCACAAGCGAGGGGAATGCGTAAGTCCAACTGCTTTTTTGTGCTTTATACAATTACATTGACAGATTGCAATTGTTCTGTTA
>CAZURU010000197.1:0-9616 GCA_964623585.1 uncultured bacterium | reverse complement strand
TACTGTAGCACATTCTGTTAGATTGTGCCGTTCACCGCTTCATCTCTAAACAGTCTGTAATGAGAGAAAAATTAATTGAAATGGTATAATATAAAGTAGAAATGGTATAATAACAGAACTGTGATATTAAGCAAAAAGCACCATCATCTGATGGTGCTTTTTGCTTATGCGTTCAAGACACATCTATTGACTACTAAGAGGTTGCAAGGTGCCATCTTCGGCTACTGTGAGAACAACAATCTGTTCATAGATCGCTTCTCCTTCTGAGTCAAATGAAAATGAACCTAAGACTGTATCAAATTGACTGGTTTGTGCCAAAGCATCGCGAATAGCCACTGCCTCGGTTGAACCCGCTGCTTTAATCGCATTAGCAAGTATATTCAAACTTGCAAACGATTGTGCAGTCCAAGGACTTGGGATAGAACCGTATCTGTCCATATAACTTTGGACAAAAGCTTGGTTTTTTGGATTGTCATCAAGTTCTGACCAACCCGCAAAAGCGACTGCATTTCCAGCTGCAGCACCTAATTCATCTACTTCTGCTTTTGTCAAATCAGGAACAATCAGCCTTGAAGAGACATCTAATTCATCTGCTTGCATGATAATTTGAACCATCTGAGTTGACAGAGCAGCGACAAAGACTACATCAGGATTCATGCTATCAATGTTCGTCAATTGTACCATAAAGTCTGTATCGGTCGTTGTGAACGCTTCCGTTGTTAATAAATTAACATTTGCTGCTTCTAATGCCTTTGTCAGCTCATCTTTTACGCTTGTAGAGTAGGCATCAACACTATCATAGATAATTGCTGCACTTTCATAATTCAGGGTTGCATGCGTTTGCATCACTCCCTTTGGAATCAGGATGTTTGTCGCTAAACCTGCACGGAATGCATAATCACCGACATCACCACTTAGACCTGCAGCAGAAGAAATTGGACTGAAAGCAACGACACCAGCATCTTGTGCTATCGGAAAGGCTTCTTTAAGGTGGGTTGAAATACCAACGCCAACAATGGCTGAAACATCTTGATTCACCAAATACTGAACTGCTTCCTTAGCACCTTCTACTGTACTTTTGTTGTCATATACGGAGAACTTAAAATTGACACCATGCAATTTCTGTTCTTCTCGTGCTAATTCAAGACCGCGATACATCGGATCCCCGTAAGGTTCTGCGTTATCTCCAGTTCGCGCAACAGCGACACCGATAGTTACATCTATGATATCGACTGGATCAGTTTCACCAGGAGGTATAACACTCGTCATCTTTTCACAACCTGAAAGTCCTACAATTAAAAATGCTATTGCCATTAAGGCAAAGAGTGAAACATTTCTTAAACTCATTAATCAATCTCCTATTTTGTAATTACAAAATCATAATTTATTCAAACCTTTAAATAAAGGGTTAGTATTAGAATATTCTATATAGATTATCACATAATTACGTGTCAGTGTCAAATTAAAAACAAGATGATGTAACAATTTCACTTGACAAAGTGTTTAATTGTATGTTAGAATTATAAATGTTAATTTGTAAATAATGGTGGGATGGCTGAGTGGACGAAGGCGGCGGTCTTGAAAACCGTTGTGGCGCAAGTCACCGTGGGTTCGAATCCTACTCCCACCGCCACACAATATGGAGAGGTGCAGGAGCGGTTGAACTGGACTGCCTGCTAAGCAGTTATGGCGAAAGTCATCGTGGGTTCGAATCCCACCCTCTCCGCCAGATTTTTATGTGACTTTTAATGCATAAATCAACTTTTTCAGTTCAGTGTGCTAAAACGCAAGTTTAATCAAATTATGCAATAAAAACTGCAGGACTTACGCATTCCCCGCTTGCGGGGGGATAAAGAGGGGTAAATCCTTAAAAATAGCAGAAAATCCAAATAATCGAGGATAAAATCCTTGAAAAAGCGAAATTCTAAACAGAAAAACCCACATTTACGTAAGTCCTGAAATGTATATGACGCGCCTGTAGCTCAGTGGATTAGAGCATCTGACTACGGATCAGAAGGCCGGGGGTTCGAATCCTCTCAGGCGCTTTAATGCTCTGTGAATAATCAATACTCAGGTTTGAAAAGCAGTGTCAATCACTTTACCATCCAACCAAATTGACTATGATGATCGCTATTGGATGGAACGGGCACTTGTATTAGCACAACAAGCTGCAGAGAAAGGTGAGGTGCCGGTTGGTGCTGTCGTTGTAAAGGAAGGAAACCTTGTTGCCACCGCACATAATCTTCGTGAACAATCGGGAAATCCTGTCGCACACGCTGAAATGCTGGCAATTCAGGCAGCAGCGGAGAAAATTGGAAACTGGCGATTGACTGAAACAACATTATATGTTACGTTGGAACCATGTCCAATGTGTGCTGGCGCAATTATTCTTGCCCGTATTACAAGAGTTGTTTTTGGCGCAACAGACCCAAAAAGTGGTGCCGCTGGATCGCTTTACAACATTGTTCAAGATCAGAGACTCAATCATCAAGTAGAACTCTTGAGCGGAGTCTGTGCAGAAAAAAGTCGGACTCTCTTGCGAACTTTTTTTGAAAATAAACGTTAAAGAACAAGGGATTGATTAATCATATTTAAGGAGAGATGCAGGAGTGGTTGAACTGGACAGTCTCGAAAACTGTTGTGGCGAAAGCCACCGTGGGTTCGAATCCCACTCTCTCCGTTTCTATTGTTGAAAAGTAAGTATAAATCGAAGCACGGAGAACGCACCTACAGAAGAACAATCGGGATGGGATATTGTTGATAATGTTCTGTGACATATAGTATAATCTTGGGGCAGTAGCTCAGTTGGGAGAGCGTATCCCTCGCACGGATAAGGCCACGGGTTCAAATCCCGTCTGCTCCATACTGTTGAACTTTTCGGAGAGATGCAGGAGTTGGTTGAACTGGCATGACTGGAAATCATGTGTGCTGTTTTGCAGTACCGTGGGTTCGAATCCCACTCTCTCCGCCATTTGTATTAAAAAAAGCGGTTTAACGCGATATTGATGTAAATTGCGATAAACCGATGATTACCATAGTATAAACAGTATTACGACTTGGCTATGCTAGGTGGGGAGGTAGCGGTGCCCTGTATCTGCAATCCGCTATAGCAGAACTGAATTCCAAGTAGGCGGCCTGTCTTTGTGGGGTCTGTCCTAAGCACGTAGCGTTGATAGTCGGGTCTTGAGCAACGAGAGTTTATTGAACCCCGTCAGAGCCGGAAGGAAGCAGCGGCAGATAAGTTTTCTCGTGTGACGCAAGGTAGCCTGACTTGAGCTAACGACTTAAGCAACGCCCGGAAAGGCTTGTCAACACTAGGTGCATAGCCATTTTCTCAGAAAAATCCGAAATATGAATATTAAACACTACATGCTTGTCTAAGGTTTTACAACATGTCTTATGAAGTCTTCGCACAGAAATGGCGACCTCAATTCTTTCGTGATGTTGTTGGACAGGTCCATGTAACGACAACGCTACAGAACCAGATCAAATCTGACCGACTAGGGCACGCTTATCTCTTTCGCGGACCCAGAGGTACCGGAAAAACTACAGTCGCACGTCTATTTGCAAAAGCTGTAAACTGCCTAAAACCAACACAAGAAACCAAATTTGACCAGTCAATAACCGGTGAACCATGCAATAATTGTGATGCATGCAATCAGATTACAAAAGGCAGATCTTTTGATGTGATTGAGATGGACGCTGCCTCCAACCGCGGGATAGACACAATCCGAAACCTCCGTGAAAACGTCAAACTCTCACCTGCAGCATATAAGTATAAGGTCTACATAATTGATGAAGTACACATGCTAACACCAGATGGATTCAACGCACTGCTCAAAACGCTTGAAGAACCCCCCTCACATGTGATTTTCGTCATGGCGACTACAGAACATTCCAAAATACCGAAGACTATCGTGTCACGTTGTCAAGATTTTGATTTTCGAAATCTATCCTCAGAACAAATTATCGCCCGACTACAACTTATCACTGACGATGAAGGAATTTCGACTGACAGTGAAGTTCTATCACTGATTGCACGACAATCTGAAGGATGTCTTCGTGATGCAGAAAACCTACTTGAACGACTGGTTTCATCAAATGCGAAAGAACTGACAATTGAGAATGTTGAGGAGACTTTAGGACTTGGGTCAAGCTACCTTCTCAATGAACTTTCAGTGTCTATTATCAGACAGAACCTCGCTTCAGGTCTACAGACATTAAACAAACTATCCAGACAGGGAATGGATCTGGCATTGTGTCTAAATCAACTTATCACCTATTTTCGAGACCTTCGCCTACTGGCTATTGACAACCAACTCGGTGAACTTATTCATGCTCCATCATCTGAACTCCCAACCCTGAAAGAGAGAGCACAAGAAATCTCTGTGGAACGTCTATCTCGGATCATAAAAATATTCATGCATGCCAACAGAGATATCAAAGAATACGGGTATGTTCAGTTACAACTTGAGAGTGCATTGGTACAAATAAATGCTATTAAAGAGAGCATTCAACTTGATGAGATCGTTAATAAACTCATCGAAATTGAGCAGAAGATAGGGAGTATTGAAACGACATCACACACAACGCCACAATCGAGACAGACGGATACTGATGCCAGCAAACATATTAGTCAACGTGTCGTAGAACGCGTTATGACTGATTCACCAGCTATGCAGATTCAGCAAACACCTATTAAGCAATCTGAAGAGATACACACCCCTATCAAAGATGCTGATTCCTCACCTACAAAACCTATTCCCGAAACTGAACAGATACCTAATACTGAAATTAAACAGAATGCCATCAGTCCTATTGAACTTAGTCCTGATGAACTATCTGATATTTGGATAAAGGTAAAATCAAAACTAC
Source organism: uncultured bacterium (assembly GCA_964623585.1). Taxonomy (GTDB): domain Bacteria; phylum Poribacteria; class WGA-4E; order WGA-4E; family WGA-3G; genus MSPOR6. The sequence goes on along the minus strand of CAZURU010000197.1, from coordinate 4,741 downwards.
CCGCATTGTTAAACCATGGGGTGCTCCAAAATGCTGTACCAAGTTTTGATAGAGAAAACCACGTAACTATCTCTTGTCCTTTAGGAAGTTTTACCATCGCTGATGAGGATGCAAGGAAAGAAATCGCAGAAGAATTTTCTAAAGTCCTCGGTAGACAGGTTAGCATTGAACTTGTCAAATCGGAAATAATTCCAAAAGCGACAGAGACATTAGAACCATCTGATATAGAAGTCAATACTACACCTTCTATGCGGAAACGTCAAGCAGAAAAAGATGAACAGATTAGACCTGTTCTGGAAATGTTTGATGCAAGAATTTTAGAAACAAAATAAGGAGATTTTCCAGCTCTCACACGGGAACTGGAGCCATTTATAACTATGAAAATGAATGACTTGATGAAACAAGCACAACAGATGCAGAAACGTATGCTCGAAATCAGAGAAGAACTTGCAAACCAGACTGTTGAGGCAACCGTCGGGGGCGGCATGGTAACAGCAGTTGTCAATGGACAACAAGAACTTGTTTCACTTAGCATTACACCAGAAGTCGTAGACCCAGACGATACAGAGATGCTTGAAGACCTTGTTGTTTCGGTGGTGAATCAAGCGTTACAACAATCTCAAGAATTAATGTCTGACGAGATGAGTAAACTCACAGGTAATTTCAAGATTCCTGGACTGCCATAATGACAATTCCAAAGTGAAAAACTGAAAGCCTAAGGCTTAAGGGGCTTTCTAGCACTTCAACAGGCAAAAACATGCAAGGTTATCCTAAACCTTTAGAGCGGTTGATCATGCAGCTCCAAAAACTTCCTACGGTCGGTCCAAAGACAGCTCAACGTTTAGCTTTTTTTATGCTAACACTTCCAGATTTTGAGACAAACCAGATAGCAGAAGCTATCATGGAAGTTAAAAAACACTTGTCAGATTGTAGTATCTGTGGCACTATCACTGATATAAACCCATGCCATATCTGCTCAAACCCAAAACGTGATCAACAGATTATTTGTGTCGTCGAACAATCAGATGACCTATGGGCAATAGAACGCACTGAAACGCATAAAGGTCTATACCATGTCTTGGGAGGTGTCCTATCACCATTAGACGGCGTTGGACCGGATTCCTTGAGGATGAGTGAGCTATTCAAACGCGTTCACAATAATAACGTGAAAGAGGTGATACTTGCTACAAACTGGGATACGGAAGGTCAAGCAACGGCACTCTTCCTAACACAGCAATTAGAACAGTACCCGATATCTGTAACAAGGATCGCTTACGGTATCCCCGTCGGTGGAGACCTGGAGTATATTGATGAAGTCACACTTGCAAAGGCTCTTGAAGGCAGGCGAGCAATGTAATCATAATTTTGTTGTTTTTAGGACTTACGCAGTCCCCCGATAGGTGCGGTTTCCTAACCGCACCGAATTCTGTGAAAATACGTGAAATTTGGTCATATTGCGTAAGCCCTGATTTTGTTGGCGGTTATATTCTGCGTATACCTAACGATAAATACATCAGACGGTTAAATGTTAAATTATGAAACTATCAAAATTAACTTCTATTTTTATCATATTTAGCTCTTGTCTATTTACTTTGCTTGCTGCCGCTCAAGACGATGTTGTTGAAAAAATACAAATGACTACATTTGACAGCAACAATGCCTTTGAAATCTTGAAAAAACAGTGTGAATTCGGACCCAGACCCCCCGGATCAGAAGAACATAAAAAAACAAGAGATTATCTCTTTAATGAACTGAAGAAATATACGGATACTGTTTCACTACAACCTTTCACAGCCGAAGTAGATTCTTTCGGTATTACAAAAAAACGAAAGACACTGCACATGAACAACATCATTGCGGAATTTGGCAGTAGTCATCGTGAAACACTCCTTTTAGCAGCACATTGGGACACGCGGCCAATTGCTGATAAAGAGCCGAATAAAAATGTGCAACTTAATCCAATACTTGGGGCAAACGATGGTGCTTCAGGGGTAGCAGTATTACTTGAAATCGCCCGTATCCTCAAATTGAAACCACCCCCGCTAAGAATTGTAATAGTCCTCTTTGATGGAGAAGATTACGGAAAGTCAACAGACCAGATGTTCTTCGGATCACGTTACTTTGCAAAGAATATGGGCAAATGGAAACCTGACTACGGAATCCTTTTGGATATGATCGGAGATAAGGACTTAGAGATTCCCATTGAACAGTACTCTTGGATGGCAAACCGTGAATATACAGATTCAATCTGGAAACGGGCAATAGAATTAGGATTAGCACCATTTCAACGTAGAATAGGCCCTGCAATTATGGATGACCATGTGCCATTGATTGAAGTAGGTATACCGATGGTCAATATCATTGACTTTGACTATCCGTATTGGCATACACTTGAGGATACAGTGGACAAATGTAGTCCAAAAAGTTTAGAAATTGTGGGAAAACTGGTTGTCAATATTATTTATGAAGGGCTTTAAAGAGGAAAGAAATGAGAAGGTTTGGCACCCAAGGGAGCGTGTCTCCTGAGACTAATTATATAGTATCACGTACAGCAGAGATCGCCGATTTCATCAATCGCATCAAAGAAGGCAAGTATGTTGTTCTTTTCGCCCCCCGCCAAACCGGTAAGACCACTTTTTTTCGTTTCGCACTTGACGCACTCACAGCAAAAGAGCCAACCTATTTTCCGATCCAATTGGATTTTCAAACGATGCGGAATACCGAGCCTGCCAGTTTTTATGATCGGTTCTACCAGCTGATTCGCATGCAAATTGAGAGCGTTTTTCAAAAACGAGGTGGTGTGCCTTCTGAGGCATTAACGCGCTTTCTGGAGAATACGACATTAAACGACGATTTTTCAATGATGATGTTTTTTCGACAGCTTAAAAATTTTCTGGACAGTGATGCTCACAGAGATGTCCCTCCTTTCAAGAAGGTTGTGCTTCTCATAGATGAATTCGATGGCATTCCACAAACTGTCGTAAGCGATTTCTTGTATACACTCTGTCAAATTTATCTCTCTGATGAGATGCACTGTCCTTATAGTGTCGGTATCGTGGGTGTCAAGAGCATCGCGCAACTTGATTACGATAGGTCTGTTTCACCGTTCAATATACAGGATGAGTTCAAATTGCCAAACTTCACGCTTGAACAGGTACAAGAACTCCTTCAACAATACACTGACGAAGTCGGACAAGGCTTCGCGCCAGAGGTAATAGAATCCATTCATAAACAGACCGCCGGACAACCGTTCCTCGTCAATCGGTTTGCACAAATACTCACAGTAGAGTTGGACATTTCAAAAACCGAACCGATTACCACTGAGCATTTTTCAAAAGCACACTCACAACTTATTAGGGAACGGAACACCAACCTGACACATCTCGTAACAAACATCCGTAGAGACAAGCGGTTTGAAACCCTTCTGATGCGCATCGCCTCTTACGACAAAGGTATCCCTTTTATTTTATACAATGACCACATCAGTGAACTCTCGACTTATGGGATCATTGCCAAGGGCACGGATGGCATGTGTGAGATTGTTAATCCTATTTATCAGCAGTGTATCATCCAAGTATTTCAACCGCTGATTAACGGACTGGAGAACGAGTACTTCCCTGAAAACACCTATCCAGACCTTTCGGATTATCTCACCTCTGATGAACAGATTGCGATGACACGTCTACTTGATAACTTTAAGGATTTTATTGCACGCGCGGGGTACAAGATTCTTCAGGTGCCAGAAACACCACAAGAGTTTATTGGGCAATATCTCCTCTATGCCTATCTCGACCAGTTTGTAAGAACTATAGGCGGGACAATGTTCCTCGAGGTGCCCACCGGGCGAGGCAGGATGGATCTGCTTATCACTTTTAACCAGCGAAAGTACATCGTTGAGACCAAGATTTGGGAAGGCACACACCGTTATCGCGCAGGCAAGCAGCAGCTTGCTACATATCTTAAGTTAGAGGGAAGTTTGGAAGGTTATTATGTCGTCTTTGATCATCGGAGAGAACCAGATCCACAGGTAGAGACAGAAACGATTGACGGAGTGTCAATCCAGAGTTATGTGATTCCTGTGCTCCAAGAACAACCCTCAGCTGTTTAGGCAGTGATTTGTAGGTCGGGTAGAGCGCAGCGAAACCCCGATAGGTTAGCTCTGTATCTCTGATATTGTCGGGTTTCGCGTCCGCTCTACCCGACCTACGAAATTAACACGTTATTTAATGTCTAATATATCAGAAATCGTCCATGCAATAAACCTAGACTAAAACCAAATTAAATTGAAAGGAAAACTTATGAAAAAACATATCTTTAGATCCTCGGTAGATGGAGGTATCCTAACTTCACCAAGACAGCGTGTTCAAGTCCTTCTAAAATCTGTCATAACTTTAATCGTCTTATCAGTACTGACTTTTGGACCACTGACAGCGTTCGCACAGATTTCTCCGCACAAAGTACTTGAAGGACACACGGGTAGTGTAAATAGTGTAGTGTTCAGTCCTGATGGGAGTAGACTGGCGAGTAGTGGAAGTGATGACTCTACCATTCGCTTATGGAATGGAGACACTGGTACACCTATCGCAACGCTTGAAGGACACACAGGTGCTGTTCAAAGTATAGCATTCAGTCCTGATGGGAAAAGACTGGCGAGTGCAAGTTGGGACTCTACCATCCGCTTATGGAATGGTGATTCTGGTGCACATATTGCAACGCTTCAAGGACACACAGGTGCTGTTCA
>CAZURU010000196.1:0-9622 GCA_964623585.1 uncultured bacterium | reverse complement strand
GATGCACTTCAAAGCGGTGATATCACTGTTTCACCACTGCAAGATTATCATACTAAACTAAAAAGGTAACACACCATGCAAAATGATTCAGTTCAAAGAAATACACGTTGGGTCCAAGCACTTGATCGCATTCTTCAGGTAATTAACCTTGATGCAGATCATCCTGTTAGGATTCTAACAATTGAGGATGGCAGGGAGGTAGTCATCGTTCAACCGAATGCCTTCACAGTATCGCGTATATATGCAACGGGGCGACCTGATGGTGCACGGCCACACGGCATGGACTCATACTATGCATATTATACTGGGAAATTAGAGGAATATGAAGATCAGCACGGAAAACGCGATGGTTTTGAATTGACAGAAGAAGACTGGGAAAACATGTTTGAGGAATCATTTTATAGATATACACGCTACTTACTATTCTCAGGTATTAAACGCTGGGAGGATGTGCTGCGGGACACAAATACTAACCTCTCTGTGACAAATCTTGCACGAGAATTTGCTCCAACTGAAATAGCGTGGCGGAGTTATCAATTTAAGGGGTATATGATTATGATGAACAGTATAGCAAAAGCAGAATTGAGTTTGCAGGAGGATGATGCTGAGTCTGCATTACAACACATTGACTTGGGTATACAACAGATTGGAGTATTCTGTGGAGAATGTCTACGGGAAGATCACGGTGACGCTGAAAACATCACACGAGAACGATACCTTAACAACTTGATAGAATTCAGAGCAGATATGCAGTCTTTAGGAGCAGAAGATGGATACAGTGATGATACAGATGAAGATGATGAAGACTCTGACCTATTAGCAGAATTGGAACGACTACTGAATGATGCTGATTCTCCTGAGATTGAAAGAGAATAGTAGATAGTCCATTCTAATCCTACGGGTAAAGGTCGCGATTCGGAGGGATCCTACCGATGGGATACTATTGGTAGGAGGGAACGCCACAAGCCAACTTTTACTTTTACCCACAACTTTAACTTGGACTGTCTACTAGTCTGTCTAATAGGTAGGTTAAAAACTTGTAATACCATTTCTATTAATTATTCTCTCATTACCGACTGTTTAGAAATGAAGCGGTGAACGGCACAATCTAACAGAATGTGCTACAGTAAAGAGGCATTTTCATTTAGAAATGTTATAATATTTCATATTTAACCAGGAGTAGTCAACCTACCTACTTATGATATTTTAGTTAACCTATGATTCCCAGATTTCCTCAGTACTATCACTTGGGGTTTGGATCAAAACACCGCCTAAGAATAAGAAGTTTATACCTCTAACGAAAAGATGCAAATTATTGAATTCTACACCCATAAAAAAGGTCGGTATAGAGACGATTGCTGATATAATAAATAGATTCGCTGAGATAGTATTTCCCCATTTTCGCATTGAAATACCATAGAAAACAGCACAAAGTATAAAAAAGAACAACCCAATCTTTGTCATTGCTTCTACCGAATTTGACCATACTGATTCGATCGCGGTTCCAATCTCCTTGGTTGTTTCATTATCAATTAAAGCACCGATTTCTTTCAATGGAGCAGTTTGTGAACTATGTGCTAATAATTCAAATATTATCCAAATTGTTGCGAACCCAAGACCTAATAGTGTACTATTTTTTGCATCTTTAATGAGTAAGGTTGTTGTAGCGATAATTGTAGGAACTAATAGAATACTTATGACGACACCGACTCCATGCATGGATTCAAATAGATTATCTCTTTGAAATGTGAACCAATAACCTAAAAAAATCATTGCAAGACCACTAATAAAAGCTGTAATACTTCCAAAATTATACAGACTTTTTGAATTATCTGACATATACATAACCCCCTATAATTGCTTAATGTAAATTATTGAATGATACATTCATAATTTTATAGCACAAGTTTTCAAAATGTTGTGGTTCAAAGTGTTGTGGTATAATATAATATGAACTTATAGAATAATTGCAGGTAATAATACGAATTTTCCGCGAAAACGTATATTACTTCAATAGAAAGAAAATATACTATATCAAAGTATACTCAAATAAGGTCTCTTAGTCAACAAAAACTAATCTGATAATACTAATAGGAATGCAGTGGACAGAATGAATATACAAAAAAACGTTTTAATCTGTGAGGCTAATACCCGTCAACGTGAATTAATTTGTCAATCTTTGGCGGGCGAAGGTCTTAATCTCATTGTTGCAGAGAATATGTACCAAGCATTTCACCAGATTGAACATGGGACGATTGACATGTTGATTGTTCCGTTGAAAGCAGAAAGGATAAATGGACTTTCGCTCTTAGATGCAGCCACTCGGCTTCACCCCGATATCGGTATAATTTTCATTACTAACCCTAATGTATTAGAAACAGATATCGGCATTAAGGCGATGTTGGCACATGAGGGGACATATTTTGTTTACACACCTTTAAATCCTGTTCATCTGAAAGCTTTATTACAGAAATCGCTTAAAAATCAGCGACTTACTTATGAAAATAGACAACTTCGTTCACAGATTGATGAGAAAGAGGGGCTGTGTCGGTTAACGGGTAATTCACCACAACTCATTCAAATACGTGAAATGATAACACAGATAGCTCCGACTAAAGCAACGGTGATGATATATGGTGCCCGTGGTACAGGCAAGGAATTGGTTGCCCGTGCTATTCACCATCGGAGTTTACGTCAGGGTAATCTTATTGCTTTCAATTGTGCAACCCTTAATGAAAACTTGGCAGAATCAGAACTATTTGGACATGAACGAGGGGCATTTAGTGGTGCTTACAATCAACGTAAAGGAAGATTTGAACTTGCACATGGGGGAACGTTGTTTCTTGACGAAGTTTCTCAGTTAAGCCTGTCGAATCAGGCGAGATTATTGCGGGTGTTGGAAGAACGAGAATTCGAACGGGTGGGGGGAGACAAAACCATCCAGGTAAACGTTCGAATTGTCTGTGCCACAAATCATGACTTAGAGGCTGCATGTAACAACGGGGAATTCCTACCCGACCTGTTTGACAGATTAAACGTCGTTTCTGTTCAGTTACCAACACTCCAGGAACGTGTTGAAGATATTCCTTTACTCATAAACGACTTTCTTGAAGAATTCAGCCGAGAAAATGCGAAAGTCTTGAGATCACTCACTCCTGAAGCGGTTAGGACATTAATGAAATATAATTGGCCTGGTAATGTGAGAGAATTAAAAAACTGCGTTGAAGGACTTGTCGTCATGTCTACAGAACAGGTCTTGGAACTGGCAGACCTTCCAGAACGAATCTTAAGTTTTGCAAGTGAGATAAATGGAAGTATTTCATCAGCCCCCACATTGCATTCTGTAGATACTACCCATAAGAAGCCTCACCACCTTAATGTTGAAGTAGGTATGTCACTTGAAGATATAAATAGAGAAGTGCTGCGTGCGACGCTTGCTTATACTGACAATAACAAAGTTAAAGCAGCTAAAATACTTGATATTAGTCGACGTACCATACAACGAAAAGCAAAAGAATACGGTTTGTGTGATGAGTGATTGGTGTAGTTAAGTTTCTCGTTATGGCACTAAAACTGAATTTATGTTATAATGCCTGAAAGAATAGAAAATCAACATTGAAAGGAATAAACTATGAGACTGGAAGGCAAAGTGGCAATTGTCGCGGGTGCTGCTTGGGGAGGTATCGGTGCAGCGTCCGCATACTTGTTTGCATGTGAAGGGGCGAAAGTGGTCGTAAACACACGCCGTAGAGAAGAGAAACTTGCTGAGACTGTCCGGAATATTGAAGATGCTGGCGGTGAAGCAGTCGCAATTATGGGTGATGTCGCAGATGAAAAAACATGGGTAACTCTTGTTGATGCAGCATTAACAAACTTTGGAAAAATAACAACTTTGGTACATAACGCTGCACATTCATATACAAAAAAAGCAATTGAATTCACACCTGAAGAATGGAACGAAAGTCTCGGTGTAACACTTGGCGGTCCATGGCTTGGAGCCAAGTATTGTATCCCTGAAATGATAAAAGGCGGTGGTGGCAACATCGTCTTTATCTCTACAGTCAATGCCACGATTACCAATCCAGGTTTCGGTCTTTATGGTGCGGGGAAAGGCGGGTTAAACGCTTTAACACGTAGTATTGCTCTTGATTATGGGCGAGAAGGTATACGCGCAAATGCAATAGCTCCTGGGCAAATCGTCGGTGAACGCGGGAAAATATCTCTTGCTGCAGATGCATTAGAGGATAAAGCATCTCGTGATTGTTATCCGATTGGTAGATACGGAAAACCTGAAGACATCGCAAACGTCGCACTCTTCTTAGCATCTGATGAAGCTGATTTCGTTACTGGTATCGTCCTGACAGCTGATGGCGGTCTAACTCTCCAATCACCAGAAGCATTGGTACGACCATCCTTCCGGCTTAGATGGAGAGACGACATACTGGTACCAAAACCGAAGTAATAATTGATAAACGATGGATGAATCTTCCACTCTTCCATCCACGACTCGTATGGTAGACAGGAGATGTAAAATGTGTGGACGATTTACACTTGCAAGCGAACTCAATGCACTCCATGATACCTTTGGAGAATCCGATTTCTGGTTGGCGTTTAACCCCCGTTACAACATCACACCAACACAGGATGTTGTAGTCATCACCAATATGCAACACGATTCTGATACAGGACATGACCAGAAACGTTACGGTTTTTTCCAGTGGGGACTAATACCATCCTGGGCAAAAGATGCAAAAATTGGCAGTAAAATGATTAATGCTCGGTCAGAAACGCTGTCAGAAAAACCCTCTTTTCGTGCAGCCTACAAACGAAGACGATGTCTTGTCTTAGCTGATGGGTATTACGAATGGCAACAGGTTGAAGGTCAGAAAAGAAAACAACCCGTATATATTCGTTTGAAATCACAAAAACCGTTTGCTTTCGCGGGGTTGTGGGAAGAATGGCAGGCAACTTGGATGGACACACCGATGCGATCCTGTACGATTATCACATGTCCACCGAACAAGACATTAGAAAACATACATCATAGAATGCCAGTGATACTGCCACAAGAATCCTATGACCAATGGCTCTCACCCGATGAACTAACCCCAGATGTGCTACAACCACTGCTTAAACCATTTTCTGGTGAAGATATGGAGGCATATCCAGTGTCAATGTATGTTAATCGCCCAGCGAATGATTCACCTGAATGTATCAAACCGTTGGCTTATGTAGAAGAAATCAATGAAGAAGAAACAGTAAGCAGTTTATTTTAAAATTCTGAGAAACGTATATAAGATAGGAACCGTATATGTCAAAACCAACAAAAGAGCAGATGCTATTTATGTATCGCAAAATGGTTGAAATTCGTCAATTTGAGGAACAAGCAGGAACGTTGTATCAAAGTGGACAACTGCCCGGTTTTCTTCACCTTTATATTGGTGAAGAAGCAACTGCTGTCGGTGTCTGTTCCCATCTAGATGACGATGATTATATCACAAGCACGCATAGAGGACATGGACATCTCATAGCAAAGGGGGGAAAACGTGACCGAATGATGGCGGAACTGTTTGCTCGTACAACGGGTTACTGTAAAGGTAAAGGTGGATCAATGCACATTGCAGATAAAGAGACCGGTATCCTGGGTGCAAATGGTGTCGTTGGGGCAGGAATACCACTGGCAGCGGGTGCCGCGCTTTCTGCAAAATATCGTGGAACACAACAAATCGCTGTATCTTTCTTCGGTGATGGTGCAACGAATCAAGGCGTATTTCATGAAACATTAAATCTTGCATCAGTGTGGGAACTCCCCGTCGTTTTTGTCTGCGAAAACAACCGATTCGGTATGGGAACACCACAACATGAGCATCAACGCGTAATAGATATTGCTGTCCGAGCACCAGCTTATGATATACCAGGACTCACCGTTGATGGAAACGATGTCCTAAAGGTCTATGCTGCAGCTGAAGAAGCGGTAAAACGTGCACGGGCGGGTGGAGGACCTACACTCTTAAACTGTGACACTTACCGTTTCCGTGGACATCATATCGGAGACCCAGGAACTTCATATCGAAATAGAGAAGAGGTGCAAGAACAGGAACGTCAACGGGATCCTATCAGACGACTGGCAGAGATACTCACTGAAGAACAAGATGTAACGCAGACAGAACTTGACTCAATAGAAACAGAACTCGCAAACGAACTTGATGAAGCGTTGGAATTCGCAAAAAATAGTCCTGAACCAGCACCTGAAGATGCATTAGATGATGTATATGCAGGGGCAATCCAACCATAGAAATAATTGTAGGTAACATATAGATTCATAGCGCAGCTATATATATAACACAATGACAGCAGATAAAATGTCACCCTCAGAACTTGCCAAATGCAGAGAGAACCTTAGACGCCATTGGGAAACCCGTAAGGTCGATAAGGAATTGATTCAACGCGCCTGGACAGATGCACAACGCGTCGCAACCGTGCTATATCAAAAGTACGGCGCATCTAAAGTTGCAGTCTTCGGTTCACTTGCTGAAAATGAACGTTTCTGTAAGTATTCCGATATTGATATTGTTGTCTGGGGAGTTTCGTATAACAAGTGTCTGGATGCACTTTGGGAAACTGAAGGTTTGAGTGATGAATTTGAGATAGACATAATAAATGCTAAATCCATAAACACGTTATATCGTGAACGGATACTGAGCCAAGCTATACCAATTGAAAGAGATGAAATAAAATCTATCAGAATTATCAAAGAAACAGGGGACAAAGGGAAATCGGATAGAGAAGATATAGACAAAGTAAATCAAGAGAAACTGATTAATCGTATCGCTGATGAACAGGTAAGAATAGAACGTACCCTCAAAGATCTTTTAAACGCATTATTGGATTTAAATAATGTTGCTGAAACACACAAGAAATATATAGAAAAAACTATCGCATCGGATGTCGTTGATATCTATAGAGGTATAGAAACTATATTTGAGCAGATTGCGCGTGAAGTAGATAAAAGCATACCGAGTGGAAGTTCATGGCATACAGATTTATTGGATCAAATGGCTGAACCCCGTGACAAACGTCCAGAAGTAATTTCACAAAAGACCGTTCAAAGATTGAAGCAACTACTGAAGTTTCGGCACCGTATCAAAAACATCTATCGCTACGAATTGATATATGAAGAAGTAGAAAAACATGCAAGGCAAGTTGGAAATTTTTACGAATGTGTATCAGAAGAACTTGATACTTTCATCAAGTTCTTAAACGAGACATAAGGTGACATGAAAGAAGATGGCCTGTTGAAATCAGGCGGAGTCACATGGAAAGTTGTTATCATAACACTCGTATTGATTCCGTTTAATTTCTACTGGATCATCGCGGGAGAAGTCGGTCTTGTTGGATACGCACTCAATACTTATGCTGTTCCGTTCTATAATGTCGTTTTCGTTGTCTTCTCGTTTACGATAATTAATCTCGCTTGTCGTTATATCACACGCGTCCGCATTCTCACCAATGCTGAACTCCTCACCATCTACATTTTACTCAGCACTGCATGTGCTTTTCCCTCCATTACCTTGATGACGATCCTCGTCACAACTATCGGACATGCATTTTGGTTCGCCACATCAGAAAACGAGTGGAAGCAACTATTTTGGGATTACTTACCAAAATGGCTCCTTGTAGATGATCAGAAAGCACTCGCGGGATACTATAAGGGGGCAACACATTTGACAAAACTGGAGATCGTCGGTGTGTGGATAGGACCTATACTCGGTTGGACACTATTCGTAACCGCACTCATCTTAGTTATGCTTTGCATCAATGTCATCCTGCGGAAACAGTGGGTAGAACGCGAACGGTTGGCATATCCGATTACACAGATCGCATTCCATCTCACACATAACACTAAGTCGTTGTTTACAAATCGCATCACATGGATCGGATTCGGGATTGCTGCTGCCATAGCGATCCTCAATGGATTTAGTTTTCTTTACCCAACAATTCCACATTTACCGATAAAACGTATTGGAGGTTGGCGGGGAATAGGGCATCTTTTCACCGAAAAACCGTGGAGTGCAATTGGTGGCATCAGTATGTCATACTATCCGTTTGTCATCGGATTAGGTCTGTTAATGCCGCTTGACCTGTCATTTTCAAGTTGGTTTTTTTTCTTTTTCTATAAGGCACAGTTAGTATTTTCAAGTGCCGTTGGGCTCTCAAGTCTGCCAGGATTTCCATACATTGATCGGCAGTGCTTTGGTGCAGCAATTGGGATATTCATTTCAGTCATAGTATTGAACCTACGACATTTTCGTGGAGTGTTCCGGATAGTTAAACACAGAACAGGAGAAGATTCTGAAGAACCTATTCCATACCGATTAGCACTATGGGGTATCATCGGTGGACTTACCATACTCTTCATATTCTCTAAACGGATTGGTATGTCGTTATGGTTAATTCCACTGTTTTTCGCAATCTATTTCATCATCGTATTAGTATTAACGCGTATGCGTGCTGAGCAAGGTTTTCCAGTACATGCAATGGAGAACATGCCGAATCATCACATCCTTATTGATAGTTTTGGAACAAGGATGTTAGGTACAAATAATCTTGTCACATTATCACTTTTTAGTTGGTTCAATAGAAGCTATACGAGTAACCCTATGCCGCATCAGTTAGAGGGATTCAAACTATCAGAACGAACCGAGATTTCACCGAGAAGGTTATTTTTCTCATTATTGGGTGTTTCAGCTTTTGCATCTATAGCGGTTTTCACCGTAATACTCTATCTTTACTACAAGCACGGCGCGTTGAATATGAGTGGAAGTAGCAGTTGGAACATAGGATTTGGTGAACGCGTCTTCAGTGGACTTCAACGGTGGCTTTATTATCCAACCCAACCGAATTTCTATGCAACAGGTGGTATTGTTGTCGGACTTCTCTTCTCAACCCTTTTAATGTTTATGCGTGCAAGATTCTTTTGGTGGCCCTTCCATCCGATAGGTTTTGTTGTATCAAGCGATTGGGGGATGCGATATTTATGGAGTTGTATGTTGGTAAGTTCAGTCGTGAAATATGCAGTTCTGAAAATCGGTGGACAGCGAGCAACTCAGCAGCTCGTCATGTTCGCAGTTGGATTGATGTTAGGTGATTTTACGGTAGGTGGGATCTGGAGTCTTATCAGTGTCATAACACAACAACCGATGTATAATTTTTGGCCCTAAACTTCACCGACGTAAATAGATTGTAAAAAGATGTTAGATAGACGTGGTAAGATAATTCAAACTTTTTGATGAGCGTGAAGTCCATATCATACCTGAATGGACAGCGGGTGGACATTGTCTTAAGGTGAGCAGTGTTGGGCATAGTGTTAGCAAAGAAATGCAACTCTGGTTTGATAAGTCAGCACTCAAGCAATTCTATAAGGACAGTAATATCAGCTGCACTTGGAATATTCATGAAGATTGAACACGATATGTTCTTAATAACTTGCTTGATATCCGTACATTTTTCGGTTATAATTAACGCATCTTACAAATAACCGATCTTTCAAAACAGTGTGTTTTATACACACATAACTTATACCATTTCTATTAATTATTCTCTCATTACCGACTGTTTAGAA
>CAZURU010000195.1:7897-9684 GCA_964623585.1 uncultured bacterium | reverse complement strand
TATAAAACCTACCAAACGCCCCGCTGGCGAGGTTTCCTAACCTCGCAAAATATAATTGACATCAAACCTAAGATATGGTATACTACAAATACAATTATATTTATCATAGGAGGATTATAAACATGGTTCAAGTAGAAGTTACAGTAGATGCAGGTGAATCATTTGATAGAGCACTTGCTCGTTTTAAGAAGATGTGCGGGAAAGCAGGAGTTGTCACTGAAATAAAAAAACGCAGTTTTTATGAAAAACCGAGTGAAAAACGTCGACGGATTGAGTTAAAACGACAACGGAAGGTAAAACCGCGCACAACTGAATATCGTCCCCGCTACGATCATAGCCGATAAAGGGTGAGGAGGATGTCTATGCCTGTTCAGGATGTTGTAGAGATAGATGGAAACTATAAAGGACTTTTGATTCAATACTGTCAGGAACGCGGATTGAGCCAGCCGAGATTCACTGAAACACAATACGGTACACCGGACGCACCAAGCTGGAAAGTTACTGTTCACTATGGAGATAAGGTTCACGAAACAGATGAAGCTATCCCAGGTGCAAAAAAAGGGGCTCAACAGATCGCCGCAAAACAGGTATTAGATGCAATTGATGAAAACCGTGAACGACTGCTTACAGGTGAGGATAACACCCAAGATGATTGCCTTTCTGAACTCGTTGAACTGTCTATACCTGATGAGACGCTTGAGGTAGCATTACCACTCGTTACAAGCGCATTGACGATTGCAAATGATAGACTCGGGGCCTCACAACCTTCACGATACCGTGGTATCTCAGATGCAGAATATTCACGGAAACTGACACAGTTAACGATGCAGATTGTTAGAGATTTAGCACGGGCAGCAGACGAGGCAAATATAAAGTTTCCTCAGAAATAAACACAGATCTTGATAGCGGGGTCAGTTTTCTGACCCCGTTTTTGTTTTAAATTGTCCGTGAGATAGACAGGTCTTTGAGTAGGTTTCCTTTATGGTTAATCGTATTAAGCGTCTGTTACGCAAACACCGTTTTTTAGCCCCGTTGATGGGATGTCCTTATCCTGCCCCGCGTTGGAATCGGGCGGTCAAGCGGGTAATTCGCAATTTGGGTACTGAGGCACGCATCCTGGATCTCGGTTCAGGAACACACCGTCGTGCACCCAATGTCGTTAATCTTGAAATTGAGCAAACGCCGATGGTAGATGTAATTGGGGATGGACACAATTTACCGTTTGCAGACGCAGCCTTTGATGCAGTCATTTCTGATGCTGTGTTGGAACATGTGAGAGACCCAAGACAAGTGGTGAAGGAGATATATCGGGTCATAAAACCTGGCGGTTATGTGTGTGCAGCTGTCCCATTCTTACAAGGTTATCATGCATCTCCTCACGATTATCAACGTTGGACGACTACAGGTTTTTCAGCACTGTTTTCTGAATTTAAGAAGTCAGAAGGCGGTGCATGTGCTGGTCCTACTGCAGCGTTACATTGGATATTTCGTGAGTATGTTGGACTCGTGTGTTCGTTTGGTAGTCTGTTGACCGCCAAAGCGATTTCACTCTTAGTCGGGTGGTTGACGTTTCCTCTTGTCTGGTTAGATTTTCTTTTATTGTTGCATCCGCATTCACACGTCTTAGCTTCTGCAGTCTATTTTGTGGGAAAAAAAGCAGAGCATGATTGATATTTATACCAAATCTAATTGATCAATTACGATGTCTATTAGCAAACCTTAAAAACGCCGCTTAGCAAACCTTAAAAACGCCGCTTAGCAAACCTTAAAAACGCCGCTTAGCAAAC
>CAZURU010000195.1:1553-7797 GCA_964623585.1 uncultured bacterium | reverse complement strand
AAACCTCGCCAGCGGAAGAGGAAATCTAACAGCGAGGTTAGGAAACCTCGCCAGCAGGGGGAAATCTAACAGCGAGGTTAGGAAACACCCAGCAGGGGGAATTCAGCCTCGCAAAGTATCAACCCCTTACCAATGCCGCTGGCGAGGTTTCCTAACCTCGCCAGTTGTAAACAACCCTATCATTCCTTCGGTTGATATTTCGTCGCGTCAACAAAATACAAAAAACCGATGCACATTTCATCTGTCGTTTTGTCTCCCCACCCGACAGGAATCGGTGGATTATGTGGGTTAGCTGGGTTCTCAGCCGAGTTGTCAAAATGTGCCTGAAGTGAGATGCGTGTCCCCATAGGTAAAAATATCGGTTTATTGTAGTGGTATATGTCCTGCCAATTGAAATCCCAATCCTGTATCCATATAAGGTCAATCGGTTTCCCGGTAGGGGGATGCGCGATGATTCGCATATCACGTCCAAGTAGATGCATGTGTGGCATTGTAGCTAATAAGTAGCTGTCTTTTTTGATGCGTTTTGTCGCGTTGACACCGTACTTTTTCTCACCAGCAGGGATGACGAATTTAGTGTTGATAGCTGAGTCAATGTGTAGTTTCGTGGTCTTTTCAGTTTTAGAGAAATATAACCCCACTCTGGATTGGTCTTTCTCCGTATGTCCTGTGCGGTAGTAGTGCACCTGTAGAACAATGTCAGCCCCTTTAGGCAGTTGATACCCGATCCCGTCAGGCAGGACATGAGGTTGTAAGCCGGGTGCCCATCCCCCAAGTGTCCCTACGGGATCAAAACCCGGTCCAGTGCCTTGCGTGAGGTATCCCGGTTTTGGGTCTCGTGCGTCCAATTTCCGTGCTGCACCTTCTGTGTCAAGATAGAGTATAACGTGATGTACAGTTTTTCGGTTACCCGGTTGCACATCAACGGTTTGAACGTATATGTCTGTATCAAAGTTTGTAGGTATGATAAAGTGTCTGTATTCGTCTTCACCTTCCGGTTCAATTTCGTATTCAACAGGCATCTCAACGATATGATCAGGTTCTCCGAGTGCCCATCCTTGATGGAATTTTGGATTAGGTGGTGTTTTGGATAGGTCTCCTGCGGGTGCTCCTGCTGCTGCCCAATCCGCTATCAATTGTATCTGTTTGTCTGTCAATCTCCGTTCATTCTTAAAGTTACCGTATCCGTGTGCGGGTTTCCAAGGGGGCATAAGGCGCGCTTTCGTATATTCAGTTATTTCAGTTGCCCAAGCTTTCGCATCACTATAGTCCGTAAGTGAGAAAGGTGCAACTTCACCTTGACGATGACAAGATTGACACTGCTTCTGTAAGATAGGTGCAATGTGTTCACTGTAGGTAATCTCTTCTGCTTGAATGTGCGGTGCTATGAGCATGAACGTGATAAATACAAAAAATAACTTCTTCATGGATCTGGGATGTTCCTCCTAAGGACTCTATATATGTTAATTCCCTAATGTCTCTATATGTGTTAATTATTGTAGTTTATGCTTGTGCTTATGTCAAGTTAATTAGTTGACAGTTTTAACTTGCCAAAAAACAGCAATCCTGCTATATTTTAAATTAAGTACGAAGTTTAAGGAGAACAGTATGTCGGATAAAGACAAAAAACAGGAAACGAACATTTCACGGCGGAGCTTCATAAAAGGCGTAGGAACCGGTACAGTTGCAGCAACCGTGGCACCAGCAGCGATATTAGTCGGTGACGAGAAAGCCGCTGAAGCACAAACCGATCAAGCAATCTCCAAAGCAGAAATTCAGTTGAATATTAATGACACACTCTATGAAATTGAAGTTGAAGCGCGCACTACACTATTAACAGTACTACGCGACAGCAGAGATACTAGTGGAAAAAACGTTGATCTGACAGGAGCAAAACTTATCTGTGATAGAGGTGAATGCGGCGGCTGCACCGTCTTAGTAGATGGCAAAGCAGTCTACGCTTGTATGATGCTCGCACTGGATGCACAAGATAAGCAAATTACCACGGTAGAAGGTATTGCTAATGGCGACAACCTCCACCCTATACAAGAAGCATTTATCAAACACGATGCAATGATGTGCGGATTCTGCACACCTGGCTTCATCGTATCTTCAGTGGCACTCTTGAACGAAAACAGAAAGCCGACACTTGCAGAGATAAAGGAAGGCTTATCAGGTAACACATGTCGTTGCGGAACTTACCCGTTCATCTTTGATGCAGTGGAAACTGCTGCAGAGAAAATGTAATAGAAAGGAGATAAATTATGGCATCATGGGGAGAAGCAAGCCAGTCTCGACTTATCGGTAAGCGCATTGCCCGTTTGTCAGGTAAGGAAAAAGTTACAGGAAAAGCAAAGTATACTTACGATATTAACCGACCAGGCATGTTATACG
Organism: uncultured bacterium; assembly: GCA_964623585.1. Classification (GTDB taxonomy): domain Bacteria; phylum Poribacteria; class WGA-4E; order WGA-4E; family WGA-3G; genus MSPOR6. The sequence continues at coordinate 5,403 of CAZURU010000195.1, read as the reverse complement.
GACGTATCCTGCGGTCTGAAGTCCCACATGCAAACGTCACAGATATTGATTTGACAGATGCAGAAGAAATGCCCGGTGTCCAAGCTGTTATACCGTTAATAGAGGTCGGCAGAAAAATCCGTTACCAAGGACAGGAAATCGCAGCGGTTGCAGCAGAAACTGATGACATCGCCAAGGACGCATTACGAGCGATTTATGTTGAATTGGAAAAACTACCCTTTGCAGCAACTGAAGCTGATGCAATGGCTGAAGGCGCACCACAGGTCCGTGATGATTGGGAAGGAAATCGAAGTAACCCCAGTAAAGGCGGAGAAGGAGACATAGAAGCAGGATTCGCAGAAGCTGCTGTCACTGTTGAAGCAACATATCACACACCTGTCCAAACACATGTCTGCTTGGAAACCCATGGACACGTCGTAGAATGGACTGACGAACAGAACCTCACTGTTTGGGCATCTACGCAGGCAGTTTTCGGTGTCAGAAATGACCTTGCACGCAGGCTTGAATTACCAGCGAATCAGGTACGGGTGATTACAGAACACATGGGGGGAGGTTTCGGGAGTAAATTCAGTCCTGGTGTTGAAGGACTCGCTGCAGCACAATTATCACGCATGACAGAAAGACCCGTAAAACTGATGTTAACCCGAAAAGCGGAACACCTCGTGGCAGGGAACAGACCCTCAATGACACAACATGTGAAAGCAGGCGCAACCCGTGATGGTAGACTTATCGCATACGATATGCAAGGCTACGGGACAGGAGGTACAGGCGGAGGCGCAGGTTTTACTGGTCCCTATGTTTACCACGTCCCGAATATCCGAACAGAACGCACTAACATCGCACTCAATGCTGGTAGTCAACGCGCAATGCGTGCCCCCGGCCACCCACAAGGGGCATTCGCCATGGATTCATTGATGGACGAACTTGCAGAACAACTCGGCATGAACCCGCTTGAATTCCGACGGTTAAACGATGAAAGTGAAGTGCGACAAGCACAATACACACTCGGCGCACAAGAAATCGGATGGCACAAACGCAAAAGTGTCGCTGGTTCCGGCACAGGTATCAAGAAACGTGGGATGGGTGTCGGAAGCGGTCAATGGGGAGGCGGCGGCGGCGCAAATACGCAAGCACGGGTGAATATAAACGCAGACGGTACCGTTGAAGCCATCACCGGAACACAAGACATCGGAACGGGTATCAGAACTGCCATCGCTATCATTGTCGCAGAAGAATTTGGACTCACAACTGAAGATATTATCGTCAAAATCGGTGATAGTGCCCCAGGATTACCTTCTGGTGGGAGCGGAGGAAGTCAAACAACCGCATCAGTCGCACCCGTAATAAAAACTGCAGCCGCTAAAGCAAAGCAGAAACTGTTTGAACACGTCGCACCGCTACTACAAGCACACATAGATGACCTACGTATCGGCACTAGGACCATCTATGTCGCTTCTGACCGAACTAAAACGGTAACTTGGCAACAGGCAACAGGTCTACTCGGACAGGAGACCATTAGTGAAGGTGGAGAGTGGGACAGAGAACTCCGACAAGGGGGCGTCGCGGGGACACAGTTTGCAGAGGTTGAGGTCGATACACAAACAGGACATGTCAAAATACTCAAAATCGTCGCTGTTCAAGACTGTGGATTAGCAATCAACCGACTTACAACTGAAAGTCAAATAAACGGTGGTGTGATCATGGGAATTGGACAAACGTTACTGGAAGAACGTATCATGGACCCGATGACAGGACGCATGCTCAACGCTAACCTTGAGGACTACAAAGTTCCCGGCACTTATGAGATACCTGAAATCAAGTCTATCGTTTTTGATACACATCGCAAAGTTACGGGTGTCGGTGAACCCCCATGTATTCCCACGCTCGGTGCAATAGCGAATGCAGTCTATAACGCAATCGGTGTCCGCATAAGGAAACTCCCGATAACACCAGATAAAGTCCTCAACGCACTTGCTGAGAAGGCATAAAGGAGGTAAGCAATGGATAAATTTAGTTATGTCAACGCGACAAGTTTGAAACAGGTCACCGCACTACTCAGCGACAGCAGATGGGGAGAGGTAATGGTAATAGCAGGAGGAACTGACCTGCTCGCTGAACTTAAGGAATACATAGAAACTCCCAAAACGCTTGTTAATCTAAAGACGTTACCGGGAATGGATAACATCAAAGCGGATGCCAATGGCTTAACAATTGGTGCGTTAACCACTGTCTCCGATATTGCGATGCATCCGACAATTCAGCAACATTACGGTGTGCTTTCACAAGCGGCAGCATCAGTTGCAACACCACAGATTAGGAATGTCGGCACACTCGGTGGCAACCTCTGTCAACGTCCGAGATGTTGGTACTACAGAGATGAAACCGTCAATTGTTTCAAGAAAGGTGGCGATATGTGCTACGCCGTTGATGGCTTAAACAAATACCACGCTATCTTCGGTGATGGTCCTGTCTACATCGTGCATCCTTCTGATATAGCACCGGCATTGATTGCACTCAACGCATCGCTCAAGATAGTTGGCCCAGAAGGTGATAAAACGGTGAAGGTTGAGGAGTTCTTTACGTTACCAGCAGCAAACCTGATACGGGAGAACATACTGCAACCGAACGAGATCGTTGTAGAAGTACAAGTACCAGCACCTAACCCGAATACAAAAAGTTTCTATCTGAAAGCAAGAGAGAAAGGTGCTCCCGATTTTGCCTTGTCAAGCGTCGCAGCCGTTTTTGAGATGATGGGTAAAACATGTCAGTTGGCAAACGTCGTTCTTGGTGGTGTTGCCCCAGCACCTTGGCGTTCCCCAGAAGCGGAAACAGTATTGACAGGTAAGACCATTAACGAATCGGTTAGTATGAACGCTGGTGAAGAAGCTGTTAAGAATGCGCAGCCTTTGACTGACAACGCGTATAAGGTCACCTTAACCCGAAACCTCATCACTCGTGCAGCAATGATGGCAATAAGTTAAAGGAGAATGAATATGTTAGACGGAAAAGCACTTCCAATCTTTAAGCGTCAGATATGTCAGAACCTACGCACAAAAGCACTTTACATTCCCGGAGGGAATTTACAGAACCTCGTAAAAGAGAATCCGGGAACTCACTATTGGTGTAATTGCACTATGCAGGTCGTTGGTCCCGATGACCACTTCGTGTCTCCTAATGCTTGCAAGCAATCACGTCCCTGTTTCGACCCTGTTGGTGGAAAACCTATAGTGTAGACACATTAAAATCGTTATCGGTTATCAGACGATTTGCTGGTAACCGATAACCATTTCTAAAGTACTCTTAACATGTTAGTCAAGTCTTTGTTACAGTGGGTGCATGTCGGTTCCGTCGTCTTAATGATTGGCGGATTTTTCTTTTTTCGAGTTGTACTTATCCCAATCGTAAATCGTAACCCCGATCCAAAAGAGATAATCTCAGCTGCCCTTAGACGTTTTAGTGCAGTCGTTTGGATTGCCCTACTGACAACCCTCATATCGGGTCTCTATAACGTCATTACCTTCTTTAGAACTGCCCGCAGTACCGCATCAGTGACGCCAGATGCAGACTACTCAGTCTACATACTTGTTTTAGGTATCAAGTTCTTTATTGTATTTGTTATCTACACGTTGGCAGTCGTCTTGACATTCCCCTATCCCGTTTTTGCAGAAGTGCAAAAAAAACCCTCACCGTGGTTGAACATACTCATCTTCTTAGCATTGATTACAATATTCCTTTCAGCGTTTCTCCGCAGGTTATATTAAGGGAAGGATAACTGAAATCGCAACGGGTACACGCGCGTGGACACAGGCTCTAATTGATAAGGGATATGAAACAATAAAACCCCACCAAA
>CAZURU010000195.1:0-1543 GCA_964623585.1 uncultured bacterium | reverse complement strand
AACTGTTCATTACCATTTAGAACTGATAAATAATAATCCTGATCTTTAAATATCCGTTCATCAATCAACCCATTTTTGGAAAGAGAAACATATAATGCAGCGGCGCGTGCTTGGCAATTTAACGAACGCTTTGGATTAAAGACAATATCTGAGAAACCTTGAAACTTCTCAAGTTGTTGCATTATATCTTTCTTGTTTTGATACAACGCAGTGATATATAACCAGTCATAGAATGCTGTCTTAGGTTCACTCGGAAAGTTCTCTCCACAGAAGTAAAAACCAATCAACTCTCCCGAAGTTCGTAATCGCTCATCAGTCTTTGCAGTCCGACTGGATACAAAATAAAGTTCCTCGTATGGACCACCATTTTCAAACACTTTACTCCCCTGATACGCACACTCTACACTCATCTTTTGTCCACTCTGTGTTTCCAACGGCAAATTAAAAGCACTTAGTGAAACCCCAAGAGGCAATGCAGATTTTCGCGATATCTCTAAAATTGGAGCGATTTTCTGTTTTTCGGCAGCTTCATGTAAAGATAGTATTGTTTTCTGCATCTGCGATTTTGCAAAACCTGGATGCCATTTGAACTCTATGTCTACGCTGTTAACATACGGATATCCGCTGAAATCTGGGGCAAAAATTGGTCGAATCGCCATTGTTTCAACTCCTAAAAAGGTATATCATTATCAACGTTTTCGCCAATATCTAAGCTATCATGTTCTTGATCAATATTGTCATTAGAAACCGAAATGACATCGCTAGTATTACTTCGACTCCAAACTTCATAATCAGACCTCTGTTTAAAGAGCTTTTTGTCATAGAAAAACTTATCAGAAAAAGTTTCAGTGTAATCAGAAAACATCTGCTCCATAGTAGTTTCATCGTTGAAATGAATTGCTTTGATATATTGAATTGGAATTGGATTAAAAACAAGAACTTCGACTTGCGGATGTGTCGGATTGTTTGAGGGTATTGGCAGGTCTTGATGCTTGATATTGTAAAAATCTTCAAACATACCTTCTAATGCTTCAGGTTTTCTCCTTTCATCCAATGGAATGAAGCGAACAGCATTAGAGGCGGCGTTTTGCTGACAAAACGCGCAATCCAATTCCCACAAAACTTTTGCATCAAGCAGCAGAACAACCCATTGAAAATCGTAAACTCCTTGAGACTTGCATTGCTCCCTAATGCGATAGAACATTTGATAGTTTGGAAAACTAATGCTCAAGCAAATTGCTTCTGGAAACTTGTCTGCTCGATATTCGTCATTCCACAGAAATTGTTGTTTGCGTGTCTGCAGAAGCCTTCGTCCCACTAACCCATGTTGAAGAATACCATCTAAGTTTTCAATACGTGTAAAATGAACAAGAGTTTCAATTTTACGATCTTTGCAAAACTGTTGTATTTGGGACGCACGCGAATCAAAATATTCGGACTTTTCTTCAATAATAACATCCTCCCCATAACTATTATTTACATCATCCAAATCCTACACTCCGCATTTGTTTTATCAGATTTTGAGTATTTATGTTATACTCTT
>CAZURU010000194.1:0-9741 GCA_964623585.1 uncultured bacterium | reverse complement strand
TCAATAAAAGTACTTGTCCGAAAGGCGTAACACAAAACATGACACAATTTGATGAGATCGTGAAGTATATAATGGATAGGGACACCGAAACTTATGTCAGAGGAAATGATGCAAAAATCACCTTTTCCCTATATTGAACATTTAAGAAAGCAAGGTTTTGAACAAGGTGCACGTGATAATTCTATCAATTTTATTCTGTCTGTACTTACAAAACGTTTTCAGTTGAGTGATGTGCAACCTGTAGCGGATGCACTGGAATCTATTGAGGATCTTGATCATTTGACAGATCTACATCTCACTGCAATTGACATACCGAGTGTTGAGGCATTCTTGCAAGGAATTGACGGAACAGAAGTGTAAACGGATGCAGCACTCTAAAGTCACCATCGTCGGCAGGACAGATACAGATATGAAAACCTTACTTATTCTCCGTCATGCTAAATCCAGTTGGGACAATCTGGATCTTGTAGACTATGATCGTCCTTTAAACAAACGTGGTAAACGCGACGCGCCACGAATGGGGGAACTTATGCTTGAACAAGACTTAGTCCCGGACCGAATACTTACTTCTTCCGCAAAACGGGCAAGAAAAACTGCTGATAAGGTAGCAAAAGCGTGCAATTTCGCAGGAAAAGTAAAGAAATTGGACAAATTCTACCATGCACCTATCGATATCTATTTAGAAACATTGCAAAAAGTATCTAATAAACATAAGTGTGTGATGGTAGTTGGACACAACCCTACTATGGAACATCTAACAAGACACCTGACGAATGAAATTGTAACAATGCCAACCGCTGCACTGGCACACATTGAGCTTCCTATCGAGAATTGGGGTTCTCTTGATTTCCGTAGCAGAGGAATACTGGTGAATCTATGGACACCAAAAACACTCTTCACCGACTGACTTTCGCGTTGTGCATTTCAACTATCTATTCCACCAACGTTTCCGTTCTTGATACGTCTTAAGTAGGTTAGATATCGCTTTATTCTTTTTGTCTATGTGAAGCACCTCATTACACGCCTCAATAACTCTCTGTTTGTCTCTGTCATCTCTTGTGATCTGATACATATTGTGATAGCATTCTGCAATGGTACTGTGAAATGTCCCTGCATCAATTTCGTTTGGCATCTCAGTTGGGAGTTTGTTGATTTCAACTTTTGCTTTCTCCCATTCCTCAAGTGCAGCATAACATATTACTTTTTGAAACAACGGAACAGATTGAGAGTTGTCTAACCAGATTGCCTGATCATAACAGTCTACTGCCTCCGTATATGCAAAACTATCAATATGTAGTTTTGCCAATTCAGTATAGAATACGTATAATCCACTATCTGAGATAGCATAGTTTTCATTTCCATGACTGATTAACCAGTTTTTGTCAATAAGGAATTCAATTGCAGAATTGAGATCATCCTCCGTAATTCTAATATCTGTAAGGAGGTGTTTCGCGACAGCTGCGTTAGGATAAATCTTTGTGCGACTTTTCATGAGCGGATAGGCTTGGGTAGGTTTATCCATAGTCAAGAGTTTAATACCAGTCGCAATTCGGAATAGTGATACGATTTGGTCGCTATTTATTTGGGACATCTGGTCAGCAATTTGGTCTCTATTATCAGAGAAGTATTCCCTAAGACTGTCTACTGACTTATGTATTTCGGTATTATCAGGATAGAGTCTGTTTGCATTCGCGAAGAATCTATTTGCCGCGATGTATTCACTCCAATCCTTGTAGATTACGCCTAAGCGATGGTTCGCTATAGCAAGAGTCCGTGAATCGGCGTCACCGCGAATGACATCCTCATACGCCTGAATCGCTTGAGGGATTTGTTGTTGGTTTTCTAATGTCTGGGCATGTGAAAGCAGTTCTGACATAATGGCATCACCAAAATATGAAGATTTAAGTATAAAAGCGGCATTGCTCCAGGCCGGTAGGCTCGATTTCCTAATCGCACCGGATTTACAGGATTAAATTAACTTAAGACACATCACTTCAAGAGCAGTTATTTTTGTAACGTAGGTATTCTGAATCAGTGATTTTGTTTCAAGTACATTCTTAATTGCGCGTTCAACTCGCAAACGGGAATACCTTTTGACAAGTTCCTTAAGATCATCAATGGCATTTGGATGTGTTAATAGTTCTATAGGTGCTTCCTGTTGCAGGAAGAGCAGGTCCCGATACCACGAGATGAGTTCATCTAAACTCTCAAGATTGTCCTCAAGTTGTTCGGCAATCCTAAATGCAGCCATAGGGTCAGTTTCTGAAAGAATATCTGGTACTTGTCGGTTTGCTGAGAAACCATTCTCTATTAATGTTATAGCCTTACCAACAATACCATTTGACAAAATTGCAGCTGAAGATGCCGTTTCATCATCAACCGAAAAACGTTTCGTTAGCTCAGTTGTCAGTTCCTTTGTATGCATCGGGTATAGTGGAATTATCTGACAACGGGATCTTATTGTCAGGATGATAGTTTCTATGTTTTCAGTTAATAGCATTAGTGTTGATGCAGTAGGTGGTTCTTCCAGAGTTTTGAGAATCGCATTGGCAGCAGCATCATTTAATCGTTCGGTATTCGTCAGGATGTATATCTTTCGTGGACCTTCAAGGGGTTGAAAAACGATCTGCTGTTGCATTTCACGTATTTGATCGATCTTTATCTGTGCCCCATCAGGGCGAATAAAATGTAAGTCAGGATGATTTCCGTTCTGTATTTTTCGGCAGGCGCGACATACACCGCAAGGCTTTAATGCCTCGTCAGCAGCTTCACATAGAATAAGATTTGCAAAGTAGCTTGCAAGAGTTTCCTTGCCAACCCCTTGGACGCCAGTGAACAGATAAGCACCCGCAACCCGTTCTGTCTTGACCGCGTTACGCAGTTGTGAAATAATGTTTTGATGACCGATTATCGTATTTTCCATAAATACACGTTTTGAGATAGGCTCCGTTTATTCTTTTCTCTGCTTATCCATCATTTTCATCCATCTTTTAGACTCTGATACCAATATCTTGTTGATTTCGTCAATATCAAGTTGTCCGTCAATGATTCTCACCCGTTTTGAATCAGATTTAGCCACTGCCAAGTATCCATTTCTAACTTTCTCATGGGATGTTATAGTCTCCAATTCAAGTCGCGTAAGGGGTTCGTCTGAATTTCTCTTACGATTCAGTCCAATATGGGGTGGCAAGTCAAGAAGGAACGTAACATCAGGCTTTAGACCCTGTGTAGCAATACTGTTAACCTGTTCAATGCATTCTAAAGCTATACCCTTACGGTAACCTTGGTAAGCGATAGTTGCATCACTAAACCTGTCACAGATTACAGTTTTCCCATCAATTAGTGCGGGTAGAATTAGTTCTGAAACATGTTGTGCGCGTGAGGCGGCAATCAGCATCAGTTCGGTTTGTGCGGAAATTTCAGTTGCTGTCAGGAATATTTCTCTAATCTGCTCTGAAATCTGTGGGCCGCCCGGTTCACGGGTAACAATTACGTTGTCACCGAGTGCTTCTGCCAATCGGTTGATCTGTGTCGTCTTACCAGCACCTTCAACACCTTCTAATGTAATAAAAAAGCCGTTATGTTTCACAGTATGCACTTCAAGATATTTGGATTGATATTTGCTCAAAAGACAGAAACGAACACTTTGAAAAGGTCAGACATCCACATTAGAAATAACGTTATCCTTGTCTAACAATTTTAGCAGGAATCGACGAAGAGTGCAACGATTTTCGTTCATTTCTTTGGGGGTTCTCCTATTATATGAATCGTGGATTTGTCGGGTTTCGCTTACGCTCTATCCGACCTACAGACTAAAATCTCTTTGACAAGCCATGACATTTCATGTTATATTACTTAATATTTTCAATATATTCCTATTCTTGACGACTCTAAAATAGCATAAGAGATCAGATTAAATGAAACATCACTCATCCAAAAAGTGGCAATATCAGACTCCCAATATTGATTTGAGTTTTACACTTGCTGCTGGACTCAATATCCCCCCCTTGGTTGCACGCCTTCTTGTCAATCGCGGTATTGAAACGGTTGAGGAGGGTAAGGTATTTCTTTTTCCGACCTATTCGGATTTACATTCTCCATTTAACATGGCAGATATGGACAAGGCAGTTGAACGTATCAAACAGGCAATAAAGAATGGAGAAGAGATATTCATTTACGGCGACTATGACGCTGATGGGACCACTGCGACAGCTCTCTTAGTGAATGCCTTCCAGCACTTGGATTATCCGGTAAGATACTATATACCACACCGATATGAAGAGGGATATGGTCTTAATAGCGATGCTGTGAAGGAAATTAAAGACAGAGGATGTTCTTTGATGATCACTGTTGATTGTGGAATCACTTCTGTCAGTGAAGTAGTGTGTGCAAACGAGTTAGGTATTGACGTCATATTAACTGACCATCACCAACCCCCTGAAGATAACCCTCCACCAGCTTTTGCAATTCTTTCGCCTAAGGTCCGAGGTAACGAATATCCGTATACAGAGTTGGCAGGGGTGGGATTAGCATTTAAGCTTGCACAAGGTCTGATTGAGGATGAGGCATATCTGACTTCACTACTTGATCTTGTGGTCCTGGGAACTGTGGTTGATCTTGCACCGCTGACAGGTGAAAATCGCACATTAAGCAGACTCGGATTAGCGGAAATAAACAAGCAAGAAAGAATAGGTATTCAGAAATTATGTGAGGTGGTAGCACTAAATGGGAAACCCCTCGTTGGTAGAGCCCTTTCGTTTGGTTTGGGTCCTCGCCTAAATGCCGCAGGACGGATGGACACAGCACTAAAAGTCGTCAAACTCCTTACAACTGACTCCAGTGATATCGCTGAGCAGATAGCACTAGAGCTGGATCAATGTAATCAAGACAGAAAGACTGTAGAACAAACAATACAGGAAAAGGCTGTTGAGATACTTAAGCAAGATGAGAATCTTGAGGAAATGAAAGGACTGGTAGTTGCAAGCGATGCATGGGGAGATCAGGCAAAAGGTGTGGTCGGAATAGTGGCTTCAAGACTGCTTGAACAATTTTATCGTCCTGTTTTTGTTCTAGCTATAAACGGAGATGAAGCAACCGGATCCGGTCGTTGTATCGATGGAATGAACCTTGCTGACTGTCTGAACGCTTGTTCAAATGTTTTACTCAAACACGGTGGACACCAAGCAGCCGCGGGTGTTACACTGAAAAAAGAGAATATTCCCAAGTTCAAGAAAGCATTCAACGAGTATGCGGCCGAGCATCTCACAGTAGACGCATTGATACCAAAACTCAATTTAGATTTTGAAACAGATCTATCCTCCCTAACGTTAGAAACTTTAGAACAGTTTGAGGTATTAGAACCGTTTGGATTAAAAAACTTTTCTCCTATATTTGCGTGCAAAGATGTAACAGTACAGGGAGAACCTATTTTAATGGGTAAGGAGAAACAACACATCAGAATGTTCATCACTGATGGTTGTATGCAGAAGAAGACAATTGGATGGAGAAAAGCACAACATTATACCACGTTTAGAAGACCAAACATAAAATTAGACATCGCCTTTAAACCTGAAATCAATCTGTATATGGGAGACCGTTCGGTACAGCTCATTCTTGAAGAGTTTAACATACAAGAACGGATGCCTAATCTACCTGTGTACCCTCCAAACGATAAGGAATCAGTTGGTAGAGTGATTGATCGTCGTAATCAGAATAAAAAAGAACTTCTACTCTCTTTGCTAAATGAACGCAAATCCTGTATAATTTATGTATTGAACAGAACGAAGATGCACCAACTCTTGACAACGTTAATTCCAGAAAAAGCAGAACTCCTAAGTATACACGAGGAAACAACCTCTGAACAGGAAGAGATAGCGTTCTTAAAAGAAATTCAGAATGGGCAAAAAGTCGGTATTGTTTCCTCAGATATACTCTCAGAATCTGCATTACAAAACGTTCCTACTGTTGAACACATTGTTTTCTGTCATCTGACACCTGAAAAGGACGTGTTTTTTAAAAGGTGTCTTGCAGCTGCTCAGTCATATAAACAGTCACAGAATACGACATCCGTTCATCTACTTTATAATGAAGATACCGATGTTCAACTCTTGGAAAACTGGGTAGATGACATTTACCCAGACAAAACTAAACTTACTGAAATTTATAGGAGATTGCGTGATACAGTCAATTCTGAATTCACACCACTTGATAGTTTCTCAAGTACGCTTGAGAATAATTCTGAAAAACTAATAGAGACAGTACTAACCATTTTTGAAGAATTAACGTTAATTGAAAGAAAGACTGAAGATGGTGAGGAACAACGTTTAGTAAGACTTATTCCGAACCAAAAGAGCAAACTTGATAGGTCAAGAACTTTTCTAAAGTGTCAATGGTTGAAACAGTATTCTCAAGAGTTTCGAAAATTCCAACTTGAAGAGTACACACAACGTATCTGGGAGCGAATCAAAGATGAGTGTCGAATCTCTGATCCATAAAATCCAGAAAAATAATCCAGAAGCTGAAACCGATTTCGATTACCTGAAAACTTGCTATAATTATGCCGAAGAAGCACATAAAAGTCAGTGTCGTAAATCGGGTGAACCCTATTTCATGCATTGTGTCAGAACAGCTGAGATACTTGTGCAGTTACGGTTAGATATGGATACGATCTGTGCAGGATTGATGCATGATGTATTAGAAGATACTGGGATCACACGCAGTGAAATGGAAGATAGGTTCGGGACAAACATCGCAGGTCTGGTTGAAGGTGTAACGAAAATCGGCCGTTATAAGTTCGGTGGTGGTCAACGTAAAAGACAAGCAGAGACATACAGGAAACTATTGCTTGCAACTGCCGAAGATATGCGGGTTATACTGATAAAACTCGCTGATCGTCTTCATAATATGGAAACGCTGGAGTATTTATCTCCAGAACAACAACAACGTATATCAAAAGAGACTCTGGAAATCTATGCCCCTATTGCACATCGCCTCGGTATTTGGTCAATGATGAGTCGCCTTGAGGACCTGTCATTAAAATATCTGCTTCCCGATAGGTATAGAGAAATAGCCGATCTGCTTGATGAGAAACTTGAAGAGAGACAAGCGTATTGTAAGAAGATGGAAGCGATCATACATGCGGAGTTGAAGAAATACAGAATTCCCGCCAATGTCAGAGGAAGAACAAAACACATCTATAGCATTTACCAGAAGATACATGAGAAAGGCACCCCTTTTAAGGATATCTGTGATCTGGTAGGACTTCGTATAATTGTTGATGACGACTGGAGCTGTTACAGTGCACTCGGTGTACTGCATCTAAGATGGAATTACTTGCCGGATAGAGTCAGAGATTGGATCGGACAACCTAAGAAAAACGGATATCAATCACTTCATACGACTATATTGGATAACGGTAAACCGATAGAAATTCAGATCAGAAGTAGAGAGATGCATCAGATCGCAGAAAACGGTATCGCCGCACACTGGAGCTATAAGGAGGGATTACCGACAACCAAAGAGGCACAATCGATATTTGCCAACTATAAGGAAATGCTGGAGGATATAAAAGACACGCAGGATGTACCGGATACATTTACTGAGTCAATGAAGCTTGAGCTTTTCCAAGATGAAGTCTATGTTTTCACACCAAAAGGTGACATCCATGCACTTCCCGTTGGTTCAACTGCGATAGATTTTGCTTACCGAATCCACACAGATATTGGTAATACATGCTGTGGGGCAGAGGTCAATAATGTGCTAACCCCAATTCGTGAACCCTTAAAAAATGGGGACAGAATAAGAATCCTAACAAGTCCAAATAGTATGCCGAGTAGGGCATGGTTACGGATCGTCAAAACTACCAATGCACGCAACAAAATACGCCATTGGTTCAAGGAAAAAGATAGAATAGATGCAATTGAGTTAGGTAAAAGATTGCTTAAAGCAGAATTCCAAGTGTCATATCTCAATGCCACGGAATTTATGAAACAGGATAAACTGATTGAAGTCGCAAAACAACTTGACCTTGAAACCGTGGATGAACTCTTTATACGAATAGGTAATGGTAGCGAATCTGCAACACAGGTCGTAAATCTCTTAAAACCGGAAAAAATTATAGAAGAGAAAACAGAAAAAGTCGCCCACCGTCCTGAACCAACTATCCAACTTGAAAATGGTATAGACTTAGGAATGGTTCGGGTAATGAAGTGTTGTAACCCAATTCCAGGGGACGATATTATAGGATATCTCACGAGGGGGCGCGGTGTATCAGTGCATCGTGCAGAATGTGTGCGTTTACTTGATGAACCCGAACGATTCGTAGCTGTAAATTGGCTGCCAGAAGCAGGAACAAACTTTCCCGCACAAATCTATGTTGAATGTGATGATAAACCAGGAATGTTAGGTGAAATTACGACAGCAATTGCAAAGTTTCAAGTCAACATCCGTGAAGGAAACTTCAAACCCTCTACGAAGACTACCATCGACGATACCGCTACAGACTATTTTACGTTGGATGTTTCTGGTGTTGACCAACTTAGAGAGGTGATGGAAGCAGTGAAAAGTCTGAAGGGTGTAGAAAAAGTTGACCGAAAAAACTAATGTTAAGATGGTGCCACTGGCATACGGGAGATAACTTTCATAACTTTTCCGCTACGGATACAGGAGGTACACACTCTAATTCTTCTTGTTCCAGTTTCTGTTCTAACACGGACCCGTTGTAAGTTAGGAAGCCAACGACGTTTTGTGTGTGTGTCCGATGCACTTATCTTATTACCTGTGCGTGGTCTCTTACCACACGTTGTACAAACTCTTGACATCTTCTTGAATCCTTTTGATTAACGTTTGATTTACCTTATAACAATTAACTTTTAATAAGAATACCACATCCGAGGCGCAAATGCAAATATTTTTTAAGACCCATAGATACATTATTTATTTACTCATGATTTCCTTCTTCTTAGCATGTGGGGCTGATGAAGTGGATGAACCGAAAACAATTGTGCAACCTGAACCACAACATTTTGGTACTCTATCAGGTTTCGTCACTGATGCTGTAACAGGTAATCCGTTACCTGGAGTCCAAGTCACACTTGATGGAATGATGGTTGAGACTGAAATTGATGGCGGTTTCGTCTATAATGACATCCACTATGGTGAAGAAAAGGAACTAACAGTCGGTGATGCGTTGTACCACCCCTACTCAAATCAGATTGTTATAAATGAAGTTCGCTTAGTACACAATGTTGCTCTTTCACCTTTGAACGATCATCAGGAAGGGGTAGATGCTGTGTTTGAAGACCTCTCGACATTACTTGAGTCTTTAGATATGGACAATTTACCCTCCCTTCAATCCCTTTTCTCTGAATCTTATTTTGCTGCGGATGATCAAGCAACACAAATTGGTGTAAATTCAGGTGTCGTTCCCCCTAATTTTGAGGGTGTAATTCCAACATTTACAAGTGTGTTTGAACAGTATTCTTGGTTGGGTTTTACTTCCGAGAATTTGGTGTATGATATTACGCACGCCAGAAAAGCATCTATACAAATGTTGATGACTGTAGACTCAGAAAATGCAGAAGACAAGAATATGAGGAGCCTTGAGGGAAACTGCAGATTCGATTTTCGTCGTGAAGGTAGTGATTGGAAAATAGTGTATTGGCAGTTAATGAACTTAAACATCAAGTTGTAATACCATTTCTAAATGAAAATGCCTCTTTACTGTAGCACATTCTGTTAGAT
>CAZURU010000193.1:0-9745 GCA_964623585.1 uncultured bacterium | reverse complement strand
GCAGAGTGGTGATCGTGCCTTATGCCAACAAGAAATTACCTATTTAATTATTTAAACTTCATACGGGAATGAAGAAAACAGAAGTTTGTGCTTCTGTGCAAAAACTTTACACCCCCAATTCTATTCAAAACTTGTCATTTGCATTTTTTTGTGTTATAATTACTTTAGATTAACATTAAGGGGTGCTCTTTACTGAGTAGGGAGCTGAGAAAACACCCTTTGAACCTGATCTGGGTCATACCAGCGTAGGGAAATATTAGAGTAACGTCTTCTCTATTGAATGGCGTTAAGCCGCTTCTATTTTCGTACTACTAAGTCAGTAGTAATGAGCGTGTATGTTCCCTATACCGAAAATGGAAAACGGCTTTTTTGCTGTTAAGAGAACCGATGCGGTTGTTCTACAAATATGTTTTACCAATTCTGATTTCCTTAGCTATTCTATTTATATGGGAGGTTACTGTATTTCTCAGAGAGATACCCCGTTATATCTTACCTGCACCATCAAGAATCTTGGTAACGCTGGTCGTAGAACGTAGTCAATTGCTACATCACTCGTGGGTAACGCTTCAAGAGATGTTGTTCGGTTTCTTACTTGCAATAGGCATCGGTATTCCATTGGCAATTCTCATGTTTGAGTTTCCAGTCTTAGAAAAAGCATTCTATCCTTATGTCATTGGTTCACAAACTGTACCTGTGTTTGCAATAGCGCCGCTTTTGCTTGTATGGTTTGGGTATGGCATCGCATCAAAAGTAATAATGGCAGCGATCATTGTCTTTTTCGCAATCGTGTTGACAACCTTGGCCGGATTAAAGTCAACTGACCCGGATATAATTGATCTCTTTCGTATTCATCGAGCTACGCGTTGGCAAATATTGTGGAAGGTCCGGTTACCTGATGCGCTGCCATTTATTTTTTCTGGTGCGAAAATAGGTATCGCTATTTCAACTATTGGTGCTGTAATTGGTGAATGGGTAGGTGCTACAGCAGGTCTTGGGTTCCTTATGTTATATGCTAACTCACAATTACAGGTTTCGCTCGTATTTGCAGCCATTTTATGTTTAACTGTCTTAGGTTTAGTCTTATTTGCAATTATGACTTTACTTGAAAAATTAGCGATGCCATGGCGCAGGAAACATACTGATGAATCTAATATCAGATAGCGTGTTCTTTTAAAGGATTCTTTACACCAAATTGTATATAAGGAGAATTATCATGAAAAAGCTACTTCGAATTATGTTTGGAATCAGTTGTATTATGGTTCTTTTTGGTCCCATTAATGGCTACACCGATGGACATCTGAAATCAGAGCAGCAAAAAGTAACCTTACTATTGGATTGGTTTCCGAACGTTGATCATACACCACTTTATGTGGCACAAGAAAATGGGATATTTAAAAAGCACGGTTTAACGGTTGAATTACTTTGGGGGAATGACCCTGATGCGCCGTTAAAACTGGTTGCAGCAGGTAAATATCCATTTGCAGTAAGCTACCAGCAGAGCGTAACGATCGCACGTGCAAGCGAGGAGGAGCTACCCGTAAAGTCTATTGGGTTACTCGTTGAGCATCCGCTGAACACGATTACATATCTGAAAAAATCGGGGATTAAAACACCTGCAGATTTCAAAGGAAAGAAGATAGGATATACTGTTGCACCTTTAGATGTGCTTCTATTCAATGCCATCGCTGAAAATGCCGGTTTGAAGAAAGATGACTATGAACTGATCAACATCGGCACAAATATAATAGCACCGCTCATGAGTGGTCAGATTGATGCTGTTATTGGGCCTTTTCGTAATTACGAAATAAACTTGTTGAAACTTGAGGGGGCAGAAGCGGATTTTTTCGCGCTTGAGAAACACGGAATTCCAGATTATTATGAGTTAGTGATTATTACGAACGATTCATACTTAGCGGAAAACAGAGAGACCGCAAAGAATCTTATTTTGGCAATCAAAGAAGCAATTTCTTTTACAAAGAAGAATCCGGAAAAGGCTTTACAACTGTTCTTCAAAGCAAATCCTAATGCACGAAAAGAATTAGAGGAACTCGCTTTTCGTGACACATTGGAATTCTTTGCTACCACTCAGATACAAACGAAGGATAAGTGGGAAGCATTCACGAAATTCGCATTTGAGAGAGGGTTGATATCCAAGGCAGTTAAGGTTGAGGACCTATTCATCAATTTGGTTGAAGATGAACCTTCCACTCGTGAGTAAGCATGGTAAATAGGAACGTAATCATCATCGGTGGTGGTGTGATTGGTCTCGGAATAGGCTGGCAACTCTCGAAAGCCGGGTTGTTAGTTAGTTTATTTGAACGGGGTCGCGTAGGTCAGGGGGCATCATGGGCTGCTGCAGGTATGCTCGCCCCCTTCTCTGAAGCACATACTGAAGAACCTGAGCTTTTAAAGTTAGGTTGTGAGAGTTTATCACTTTACCCAAAATGGGTTGAAGAGTTGCAGTCTGATTCAGGGATTACAATTGATTATAGAGTTGATGGAACGCTAATCGTTGGTATAGAACAGGACGATACTGATCAACTTCAGCACCTTTACAAAGCGCAGCAACTCTTAGAGTTAGATGTTCAGTGGCTAACAGGAAGAAAAGCTCGCGATATTGAACCTTCTCTGTCTCCACGAGTCTCTTGTGCAATCCGTTGTGATACCGATTACCAAGTTGACAATCGTCTGATGGTAAATGCACTCAAGCATGTTTATCAGAAGTGTGGTGGTAAGTTATATGAGAATTGCAGTGTAAAGCGTATAGAGATTGAAGATAGAGCTGCAATTGGAATTCATACAGAAGCTATGTACCATGATGCAGACATAGTAATCCTTGCGGCAGGCTGCTGGTCAACAGAGCTTGTTGGAATTCCTGACAATATACGACCTCCTGTCCGTCCTGTCAAGGGTCAGATGTTAGCATTGCAAATGGAAGATGGTATTGAACTAAACTCTGTTATCAGAACGATCAGGGCACGGTATCCGACTTCAGTATATCTTGTGCCGCGAGTTGATCGTAGACTTATCGTTGGCGCAACAACTGAAGAGATGGGGTTTGATACACGATTAACCGTCGGTGGCATGTTTGAATTACTCCGTGGGGCATGGGAAGTTGTGCCAGGGTTATACGAGTTACCGATTATTGAGACTTGGACAGGTTTGCGTCCCGGAAGTAGAGACAATGCACCCATTCTTGGTACGACACCTATTGAGAATCTCATATACGCAACGGGGCATTATCGGAACGGCATTCTGCTGACACCCATTACGGTTTATGCAATAACAGAACTTATTTTGACAGGTGAAACGCCGGATACAATTAAACCGTTCAATGTTGATAGATTTTTGACATAATATAGGGTATAGAGAAATGCAAATACGTCTAAACGGAGAAGAGAAACAGGTAGAAGCAAAGATAAACATTTGCGAACTACTGCTTGAATTGGAACTGGATCCAGAACAATCAGGTATTGCGGTGGCGGTAAATAGAGAAGTTATTCCAAAGACAATCTGGAAAGAGACAAAACTTTGTGAGAATAGTGAAGTGGAAATCATCCGGGCAGTGCAAGGTGGATGATGGATGAAAAACGTCTTGCACCTTGATAAAGTAAATTGTAAACTGAATTTATTGAACAGATTAATCAGAACGGTGAAGTATTCTGTATGGACAGGTTTAAAACAGCATGCAAGAATTTAGAATCGCGGATCAAACATATCAATCCAGACTTCTAATTGGTACAGCAGGATATCCGAGTTTTCAGATTATGACTGAGGCGATTGCATCAAGTGGAGCAGAAATTGCCACAGTGGCAATGCGTCGAGTCAGATTTGCTGATACATCGGAAGAGAATCTCTTCGCGATACTGCGTGAGCATGGGATGACGATCTTGCCAAATACGGCTGGTTGTTTTACTGCTAAAGATGCAATTCTTACTGCCCAACTTGCTCGGGAAGCACTTGAAACATCGCTCATAAAACTGGAAGTTATAGGTGATGAACAGACCCTGTTCCCAGATGTTGAGCAACTGATCAGTGCGGCGGAACAACTTGTAGAGGATGGGTTTACTGTCCTGCCATATTGCAATGACGATCCAATCACATGTAAGAAATTAGAAGATATAGGTTGTGCGGCAGTAATGCCTTTAGGTGCTCCCATCGGTTCGGGGATGGGGATACGCAATCCCTACAATATACAGATAATCCGGGACATTGTTCAAATTCCTCTCATCATTGATGCGGGTGTAGGCACTGCTTCAGATGCTGCGATTGCTATGGAATTAGGGTGTGATGGTGTTCTGCTGAATACTGCAGTAGCAAAATCCCACCGTCCTGTACTGATGGCGGAAGCGATGAAAAAGGCTGTTGAAGCAGGACGAGCAGCCTTTATGGCGGGAAGGATACCACGAAAACTATATGCCACTGCTTCAAGTCCTATAGAAGGGATCATTGATTAACGGATATGATAAGTTCTTATGATCCTATTTTCGTATCAACATCTTTCGTGTAGCAGAAAAATCACCTGCTGTGAGTTTATAAAGATACACGCCACTTGCAACAGATTCACCCAACATGTTTTTACCGTCCCAATAGGCTGCGCGATTTTTATGCCGATAGATACCGGCAGCTTGATATCCCAGTGGTATGGTGCACACAGTTTTACCCTCTGACGCATAGATGGTAATCGTGACATCAGCGGGTGTTGCCAGTTGATAAGGTATCCATGTTTCTGGGTTGAATGGATTTGGATAGTTGGGTAACAATGCTGTGGCTTTTGGGATAAGCGATGCAAGGAGTTGTTCCAATATCAATATACCGCGTTGGATATTAGGGTCAGATAAGTTGACTCGTCGTGCTGCGTTTAACCATGCTTCCACATCTGCTCTCTTAAGAGCGATATCTGGATTGTAACTCCATGCAAAAGGTGCAGCAACAGCATTCCCAAATGCAGCGGCAACCAACGTCAGATCAATGATATTCACAATTCCGTCTCCATTGATATCCGCAATATGTTCACCCGTCTTACCAAAGTTAGAGGAGACCAAGGTTAAGTCAACAATATTGACGACACCGTCTGCGTTGACATCCTCTGATATTTGTGGGAGTGTGGTCTGCAACCCTTCGGGTAATGTGATCTCAGCATTTACTATTTCTGGTGTTGTTGTGTTACCATTGCTGTCTGTTAATAGCACATCAGATAATTTTACAGTGGATGGGTGGATAGCAATTATCTCAAAGACGACCTTAGCAAGTGTACCACGTCCGTTGCTTTCTCCATCGAAAGACGATGCTGCAAGGGTCACTGTATTGTTATTGAATTTCGGTGTTAGAAAAAATGCACCTGCTGAAAGATATTCTCCGTTTGCGCTTTCTATATAACGGAAGGATGTGGAATTAAATTCTAGAGTGGCTTGAAAACCTGCAACGTTCTCCCCTCCAGTAATATTCAGTGAGAACGCGAGCTGTTCACCTATAACTGCGGTTTCGACTACTTGGGGCACTAAACTTACCGTAGCGTTTGAAGGCGGTACGGGACCAGTTATAGCCGCTACCTCCATTGCTTCTACAATCAGTAGTATATCTTCCCGATTAACTATGCCATCGTTATTGATATCTGGATTTGGATCTGTGCCGGGAACCGTGGTGGTACCAAGGCTTGAACCAACCAGACATAAGTCAGCCACATTTACTCTACCGTCGTTGTTAATATCAACATGCACAATATCATTTTGTATAACAGGAAATGTTTTAGTTGCCATAAATCCATTTGTATCAATGACCTGAAGTTCTACCGCAGTAGCTTGGTCAATTGTCAATTCAGTTGTTGTAAAATCTATCTGCATGCTTTCGCTATTTAGCAATTTACAGCTGTGGAATTTCCTGCCATCTGCTGGATCCGTTTCGGTAGTTGGGATAACGAAATGTGCTTGATACAGTCCATCGTCGTCCGTGACTTTGAAACGAAAATGGATTGTGTTTTCTGGTAATGCAATGGGTGGTTGCATGACAATTGTTGTGGGTTCATTGAAGGAGATCTGGCTATTATTAAAGTAGCGACTTACATTTAACCATTCGGCGGCACAATAGGATAGTTTGTCCCTATTGATTCCGTAAGACATCACATAAGTACTATCTCGGAAATCGTGTTTTAAGCCGAATGCATGTCCAAGTTCATGGATGGCAATAACAACGCCAGTATCACCGTCAAAACAGATTCCTGAAGCGGGAACAATTGCCTTTCCTCCAACGGAGCCGTGAATACCCCCTTCTCCACACCAGTGTTGATCAATTTTCTCACTGCGGGTATCTAAAGCGATTAGATAGAGGTTTTGTGAGAAGTTAAATTGTTCACCAATTTCCTCAAAAACTCTGTTAGAAGTGTCATTGTCGTAATACGTATCGGAATATCTTCCGTTCACGTGATGGACGACTGCGTTGCCAGCTGCATCTGTTTCAAAGGTAAAAGTTTTTCTATCAAACCCGTGATTGTGCATTTGTTCGGCATAAAACTGTTGGACTTCCTTTATGAGCGTATCCATTTTCGTGTCTATATTCTGCTGTGCGGATCGGTTATTTGGTAGAAAATAGACCAACCGTACCATTTCTCGCTGTTGCAGAGTCTGCAGATAGGATTCTATATTCTGTACGCGAACATATCCATCGTCTGTACCACTCGCGAGTGTTTTCCCATCGCGTGAGAATGCAGCACTGAATAACCACCCGGTATGTTTTGTTAAGGAGACAATCTCTTCTCCATCTTCAACAGACCATAGGGTTACCGCACCATGTCCTGTGCTGACGAGGGCTTTCCCCCCTGGATAAAAATCGAGCGTATGAACTGTCCCCCGATTCTGCAGTGTGCCAAGGAGTGACCAATCGGAGACGGACCAGAGTTTGATCATGCCGTGATAACCGGCACTTGCCAGGGTTCTACCGTCTGATGAGAAATCCAGGGCATAAACACTAACTTGGTCCCCTTCAAATTGGGCGACAACTTTGTGTGTTACGACATCCCAAATTCTTATTATGCCGTCTGCATCACCCGCGGCGAGTAATTTGCCATCTGGAGAAAACGCTAATGTCCATACATATCCATCGTGACGTAACGTTGCTATCTCGTTCTGTGAGACGATATCCCACAACTTCACATGTTGAGCAGCGGTAGCGAGCACTGTTCCATCAGGCGAAAACCCGACATCCTTGACTTGGTACCGAATTCCGCCGCTTATATGTTCAAGGGTCGCCGTGTTCTGATGTGTATCAACATCCCACAACCTAAACGTCCAATCATCTCCACCGCTTGCAAGCACTTTACCATCTGGTGAAAAATCAACCGAATTGATTGCCCTGGTATGCCCTCTCAGTGTCGTTGATGTATTGTTTCTCCAATGCCACAGCTTGATAGTGTTGCTATCTCCTGCACTGGCAATAACGGAGCTATCTATTGGTGAGAATTTCACCGTTCGGACAAGTCTGCCATGCCTAAGGGTAATCGGTTGTTGTGCAAAACTCAAGCACAGAAAACTGAAGAGAATGGGTAACGTAAGCAAATAGTGTCTGAATTGCATAAATGTCCTCTGACAATGACATTTGAAATTATCCAATAGGTTCTGAACCATAACTGAGGATAAAGCCTATCATTATGAATAAGGTCAATCGTCCATATAACAGATTATAGCATCTTTTGCAGTTTTTTCAAAGGTTTTTTTACGACAATAATCCGCTAATTATCGCGTTAATTTGTTGAAAAATAAAAGCAGATTTGATAATCTTATGAGGAATGAGATGTCCACCTAAGCAAAATCAGAGACTATAATATTCCTAATGATGAAGAACACCAATATTGACAATACAGAAATACGTGAATCTATGCGTTCAGAAGCTCTAAAACTTCGTGAGAATTTATCTCACGCTGAACGCGGAGAGAGAAGTAGGAGGATAACATTTCATGTTGTTGAATGGATCCAAAACAGGAATAAATTGGATGATATTCCTTTTCATTCAGTTATGGTCTATCTAAGTATGAACAGTGAAGTGAAAACGGAAGAGCTCATAGAACGTTTTATCAAGCAAGGAAAACGGATCATTGCGCCTGAAGTCAATACAAAAAGAACACAGCTAATACCAAGACTTTTGCAGAATTTGGAGACTGATTTAGAAAGACACAATTACGGTATGTTGCAACCGAAAAGCACATGTCCTATAATTCCACATGATCAGATTGAGCTTATCATTGTTCCGGGGATAGCTTTCGATTTGAAGGGTTATCGTCTCGGATTTGGTAAAGGATTCTATGACCGCTTTCTACCTGCCTGTCCAAATGCCAGGACAATCGGTTTAGCATTTCAATTGCAGATCGTTGAAGACACATTTCCGCAACCGTGGGATGTTCCAGTACAACACATTTTCACGGAGACTGGCATGGTTTGAAGGATTAATCAGTTACACTGATGAACGGTTTCAATTTCTCCAGCGTCTTATCCCCAATGCCTTTCACATCAGTCAACATCTCAACTGAAGAGAATTTTCCGTGTTTCTCACGATGTTCAATAATCCTCAGTGCCATTCCTTCACCTATACTTGGCAGGCTTTGGAGTGCTTTTGCTGATGCAGTGTTGATGTTAAGGAGTGCAGGTTGCTTTACTGTGGATGATGGATTCCTTTTAGTTGATGTGTCATTGTTAGGCACAGCGATTAGGTCAGGTGTTCCGAGGAAAAGAGTAGGATGAAAACGGCGTATTCCCCAGAAAGCTGAACCTATGAGAATAACTACAGTTAAGAAGATAACTGCACGCCAATAGTGTTTCTCAATGACTTCATCAATCTTGTCGGACATTGAAGTTGCTCCTTAGACCTTCCATATCGGTTCTGGCATATCGGAACGGTGGTTCACGACTCGCGCTAATACAAAAAGTAGGTCGGACAATCGGTTTAGGCAACGGATTATTTCGGGATTTATTTGGCTTTCACGCGATAGACGCACGACACACCGTTCCCCTCTTCGACAAACTGCGCGAGCGACATGTAAGAGGGCACCTGCTGTACCACCACCTGGTAGGATAAAATTGGTTAGGTGTGGTAATTCTGCAGAGAGTCTATCAATTGCTTTTTCCATATCTGAAGTGAATTCATCTGAAATGCGAATTTCAGTTGACTTTGTATGGGATTCAGGTGTTGCTAAATCTGCCCCTACTGCGAAAAGATGGTTTTGAATACGTTCCATCAGTTCAGACAGGTCTGTATCATGAATGTGTGTTTGTGCATACCCAATATAAGCATTGAGTTCGTCCACAGTTCCGATAGTTTCTATTTGTAATGCATCTTTTGGGATTCTCGTTCCGCCGTATAATGCAGTTTCTCCAGAATCGCCGAACTTTGTATAGATTTTCATAATGTAAATCTTAGGTATTGTTACGTGCACTTTCAGCACGTTGTTTGTATGCAACCGTGCTAGATGAAATCCATCCACCGACACCCACCAGTAGAAACTGTACCCCAGCTTTTACGTATTTCTCAACGGTATTATCCAGAGCCAGTGTACCCGCAACCCATCCTGCTTTATTCGATTTGGTCTTATTTCCATATTCAGTCCTTCTTCACGTTACCTATAGTAGACTTTAGAATTAATTGGATATTATGTTCGGTTAGGAAACCGAACCTACTGGGGTGTGCTACAAAAGTGTCTCATTAATTGTATGTTTTACGTGAGTTTGATAATTAAATGCAATATGCGTTGTAGGTCATG
>CAZURU010000192.1:0-9760 GCA_964623585.1 uncultured bacterium | reverse complement strand
CCCTTCCCCTCTTCCATCCTTCCCCTCTTCCATCCTTCCCCTCTTCCACCCTTCCCCTCTTCCACCCTTCCCTCTTATCCTGGTCCAATCCTGATAATCCTGGTCCCCCTTCCATCCTCCCACCCTTCCAGTCTTTCCTCTTCCAACCTTCCATCCCTTTCCCATCCACGAATCATTTTTTAAATTTTACTTTACATCTGTATTTATATATGTTACAATAGATATATGTTATATATTTACTCACGATATGTTTTGAATACAGGTGTTGACAAGGTTATTATGCACAATGTACAGATAAGCATACACCGCATATCATTAAACATTAATCAAAAAATTAACAATAACAATTTATTTTCAAAGTTAACTTGACAAACACATTTATACATGATACAATTGGTATATGTTATATATATACATACTATTAGTTTATGTAAAAGGTGCTTACAATGCTATTCTACAAAATGTCCAGAAATGATCATAACACCATTTCTATTAATTATTCTCTCATTACCGACTGTTTAGAAATGAAGCGAGGAACGGCACAACTAACAGAATGTGCTACAGTAAAGCGACATTTCCAATTAGAAATGGTATAATATCAGAAAATACCAATATGTTCATCCATAATTCAACATGGTGAGAATTTCGTGCCGATAATGAACAAGAAGGAGAAAACAGTGAGCAAAGAAGTTTCTGCAATTGAAATGCAACAGAAGTTAATTGAACTCCTCAATGGGGTTTACCACAACGGAGATCAGTTAATAGTTAAACAGGAGGACATACCACTTGCTGCGATCATTCCAATTGAAATCTATGATCGGTTGATTAAACAGCAGGAAGAAACCTTTTCTGTGCTGGAAAGAGTTTGGGGAAAAGTGTCAAAAGTGAATGAAGAAGAAGCACAAGCAGAGTTAAAACAATTGATTGCCAAATTCCGAGCAGTGAAATCAGGAAAAAAACCTGTTTAGTGAGGTGCTCCAGCATCTTGGCACACTATTTTGGACTCAGGAGAATTGCACATTTAACGACATTCGAGTTATCAAAACTCAAACGTATAAAATGTGCAAATCTTCATACAATCTGAATATTGAAGTGTATACAATGATTGCGGATGATTCTCACAACTAAATATCCCTGAGTGTAGACCGCCAGTTTAAAAAACTGTATTCTTGGAACATTATCATCTGATTGACTGACTATCTTTGAGGTATTTATAGAGTTCACTATCTGTTGACAGAATCAATTTTGTGCTTGCATTATTGGTTTTTCGGTATGTTTCCAGAGTCTGTAGAAAAGCGTAGAATTCGGGGTCTTTTCCGTGTGCTTCGGCGTAAATCTGAATAGCTTGTGCATCAGCAGCCCCTCTGATCTGTTCAGCTTTTTTATATGCCTCTGATTGAATTCGTTCTAACTCTTTCTGTTTCTGCCCCATAATATCTGCTGCTTCACCTTCCCCTTCAGATTTATACTTTTCAGATATGCGTTGTCGTTCAGAGATCATTCGTGTAAAGACTTTCTCCCGGACCTCTTCAACGTAGTTGATCCGCTTAATTTGAACATCCACGAGTTCGATTCCAAATCTGGGCAGAGATTCTTGTGCTTTTTCATGTATCATCTGTGTGATTTTTTCTCTACCTATGCTAATGGCTTCTAACTTTTCTGTGGATTGTCCAGCTTCTTCTTCAAGAGTTTCCGGTTTTCGTTCTAATACCGCGTTTGAATTTCTGACAGCTTCGATTAACAACTGTGCTGTTACTAAATCACGTGCAGCGGAATCGATAATATCGTCAAGTCGGGATTGTGCCTGCACTTCTGTGCCGAGTGCTTGATAATACTTGAGTGCATCCACAATTCGCCAACGTGCAGTTGTATCAAGCCATATAAACCGTTTGTCTTTTGTTGGGATCTGATTTTGAGCACCGTCCCATTCGAGGATACGTTTCTCAAAACTGTGCACCTGTTGAATAAAAGGGGTTTTGGTTTTTAGTCCTGCATCAACTATGGGTTCTCCGACGGGTCGGCCAAACTCCGTAATAACCACCTGTTCACCCTCTTCAACGATATAAAACATACCAGAGGACAAAACTACGATTGAGAGAACAACGACAATTATGGGGATCAGTATACTTAACTTCATTCTATTCTCCTTATTTATTCCTTCAACTGCAAAATTGGTATAGGTGTATTGGTATTAGAGTCAATTACATAGATCTCTTTTATCTGCGGTAAGATTTCCTGCAAGGTTTCAAGATAGATTCTTTTCCGTGTTACCTCTTTTGCCTTTTGATATTCTGCATGAATTGAATTGAACTTATCAGCATCCCCTTGTGCTTCGTTAACACGTTTTGTTGCGTATCCTTGTGCTTCAGAAATTTGCTGAGATGCTAACCCTTTAGATTTTGGGATTGATTGGTTGTAATCGCGCCATGCTTCGTTAATGAGTCTATCTTTTTCCTGTTTTGCTTCGTTCACTGCGTTGTAGGAGGGCTTCACCTTATCTGGTGGGTTCACATCCTGCAGCGTGACATTATCAACATCCAAACCTGTTTCGTACAGATCAAGCAGTGACTGTAGTTGTTGTTTTACTTCATTGGAAATGTCGATCCTGCCAACTGTGAGGACTTCAGTTACAGTGCGGTCCCCAACAACCCGACTCATGACCGCTTCTGATAGGTCTCGTAATGCAAACTCTGGATTTCTTACTGAAAACAGGTATTTCTCTGGGTCTTTGATTTTGTACTGAACGGCCCATTTAACATCAGCGATGCTCAGATCTGCTGTGAGTAGCAAAGATTCAGCACTAAAGTCGCGGGGATCATATTCAGTCCGTATACCCGGTTTTAAAGTTCGAAACCCAAATTCCGCTTTAAAGACTTTTTTAACCTGAACATTAATTGCTTTCTCAATGCCAAAAGGCAATTTAAAGTGTAGTCCAGGTTTGGTTTTTCGGACAGATTGTCCGAACAGTAAGACAACAGCAATTTCGTCTGCTTCAACCGTATAGAAACTTGTTGATAGGCTTATCAAGACTACAACACCAAGTACAATTATCAGAATGCGTTTTGGTGTAATAAGGCTCAAGTAATCTGTTAATTCCACATTTTTCTCCTTTCATTTTCTATGCAAGTTATATATGTATGCATTTTATATTTCATATTTCACTAATTTTCGTGCAGCATCTACAATCTGTTCTGTATCAGGTATAACGAAGTTTTCCATCACGGGTGCAAATGGAACGGGAACGGGTGCTGCAGCCACGCGTTCAATTGGTGCATCAAGGTAATCGAAAACTTCTCGGACGACAAGTGCGGCGATCTCTGCCCCGAAACCTGCTCTACCGACTGCCTCATGGGCAATCAGTAATCGGTTCGTTTTCTTCACTGATTCAAAAATGGCATCTTTGTCGAGTGGCATAAGCGTTCTCGGGTCAACAATTTCAGCGGAAATTCCTTCTTCTGAAAGTTCCTCAGCTGCTTCAAGAGCTTTTAGGACCATCCGTGAAGTTGCTACAATCGTAATATCCTCACCCTCCCGCTTTACTTCTGCTTCACCCAATGGAATAGTATATTCATCATCGGGTATTTCACCTTCTTCAGTATAGAGCAGTTTGTGTTCAATGAACATAATAGGGTTGTCGTTTCGTATTGCAGTCTTTAGCAGTCCTTTGGCATCATAAGGTGTAGATGGCATGACGACGAGTAGACCCGGAATATGTACGAACCACGCTTCGAGACTTTGTGCATGCTGTGCTGCGGATGAACGTCCGGCACCGCCTTGCGTCCGGATAACAAGAGGAACATCTAACTGTCCACCGACCATATAACGGATCTTTGCTACTTGGTTGACAATTTGATCCATTCCAACTGCAGTGAAATCAATGTACATCAGTTCTGCAACGGGACGCATGCCTGTAACTGCTGCCCCCAGTGCAGTCCCAATTATTGCAGATTCAGAAATAGGAGTGTTTCGGATGCGTTCTTTTCCAAACTGCTTATATAGGCCGTCCGTTACCTTGTATGCCCCGCCATATTCAGCGATGTCTTCTCCCATAAGGAAGACGGTTTCGTCCCGTTCCATCTCTTCTATCAGTGCTTCTTTCAGTGCATCCCGATAGGTTATAGTTTTCATTTACATTTTATCCCTTTCAATCATAACTTTTTTATGAGCTTCCTTGCAAATACACATCACCTATTCTGATGAGGGTTGTGCTTGCAAAACAGGAATGACGTAACTACGTATGGTTATCTCGTCAACAGTTTCTGTTTCTACAATAGGTTCTGGATTCTCACGATGATCAAACACGACATAATAGCCTTGTTCTGTTCCCTCTATTTTCACACTTGTTCTGTTCCCTCTATTTTCACATAGGTTGCAAGCTGTTTTTTACCTGATGCATAACGTGATTTTCCTTCCCAAATCTTTGTTTCAACTATATATTTTTTTTGATTGTGGATGAGAAGTAGATCCATTCTGCCTCGTCCTGTTTGCACTTCAAGATACATACTTCCGCCAACACTTCGGATAAAATGTTCCAAATAAGAATAAAGCAGAAATTGTCCAACGTATTCCTGTGGTTTGTCTGGAACTTGCAAAATTCGAAAACCGACACGAGCAATAAAATCTCGGAAGTTATCAAGTAGTGAGTCTATATCAATGTCACCGGTGGATGTAAGGTAATCCAAACTACATTCATCTTTCTCCTCAGAGAAGTATTCATTCTCCAATCCATTGATTGTTGGTTTAAATGCTCGCAGGATACGGTATAGGTAAATTGGATTGACTATTTCACACATCCCTGTAGAGTCTCTTTGAAGCACTCCATAAGTAGCAAGTTCACTTATGATGTCCTCATCAAGGTTGAATTCAACGCCATCATCACTTGCCATAATTCTCAACAAAATGTTCTCAAAACGCGGATCTTTACGTACATTTGTAATAAGATGCTGAATATTAATATTCCGTTCTTGAAGGAGTGTTGCATGTGCTTGTGAAAAGTGTAAAGTAGAAATGGCTTCAGCCTTAGGTATTTCTAACTCCTCAGTGAGAATTTGTCCAATGCGGTTTACAAGTACAGGTTGACCTGCAGTCTGTTTGTGGATAGATGCTATCACTTCAGGTTTGATTTCTTGACAGACTTCGTCCGTATACTGCCTAAATAGTGCTTTTACCTGTTCTAATGAAAAGTTTGGTAAATGAAATTCATCTTGAATATTAAATGGAGAAACAGAACGGTCATAGTTAAGCTGACTAATACTCTTAACCCCCACTATCCCGACACTATGTGGATTTTTGAGTTCATCAGAAAGATAGATATGGTGTAGCGCATACAGAAAATCGCTCAATACATCTTGAGGAATGCCATCAAATTCGTCAATAAGCAACGTGATTTTTTTATTGTCAAGAAACTTTGATAGTTCATTAAAGAACGAATCCATTGAGAAATGATCGCTTAACGGTGTTTTTTCAAAGAAGTGTGAAAGTTCCTTGACCTGTTTCATCCCTCTTTGTTCAAGTACATACTCAACATTTCTATAGATCAATTCTGAGAGTCTCTCGTAAAAAATAGGCGGTGTGCCATTTCGCATCACTTGGAAGTCCAACTGTATAGGAAAATAGTTTGGATCTTCTGCGGTAAGTGTATCCATAGCCATTCGGAAAAAGGTCGTTTTCCCGGTCTGTCGTGGTGCAAAGAGAACGATGTACCGTCCTTCTCTTACGCGACTGTTAAAGCCTGTGATTTCTTCGGTGCGTGGAACGACATAGTGCTTGTCTGGATACACGCGTCCTTGAGTTCCAAAACGTCTCATTTTATTCCCTTTATTGAGAGCCCTCTAACTTATATCTTGTCATTTAGCGAGGTTAGGCAGAAATCAACCTATCTATTTTCATCCACTCAATTGTTTGTTCAAAAGCGTCCACGGTTGCTTCAATATCTTCTTCAGTGTGTGCAGCGGTTGTCATACCCCCATTTGTAGCAAGATCAACACCGTTAAGCAACAGCCCGCATCGGAGATGTGTCAGTAAATGTTCATCGTTTCCGCCTTTTAGTTTCTTGTAATCCCATTCATACGGATTAAAATCTACGGCACGTAGATTTTTCTCACCGTGTCCTATGAGGAGTCTGATTCCTGAAAATTCTCCGTAGATTGCCCAATCTAATCCATATTTATCAATAACTTTGTTAAGTGATTCTCGGAGTATCTGAGCAATTCTGTTTGCCTGTGTATTGGGTTTTCCAGTCTTTACGATTTTGAGCATTGCTATCCCTGCTGAAGCGGATAGAGGATTTGCATTGAAAGTACCGGGATGGTGCATTTTCAACCCCTTTTCCTCTGCTTCCATTGAAATTAGTTTCAGTATCTCTTTTTTTCCAACGAGTGCGCCACCTGGCAGTCCTCCTGCTACGATTTTTGCAAGTGTTGTTAAATCTGGCGTGACATTGTAATGTGCCTGTGCACCACCGGGGGCAACCCGAAACCCTGTAATGACTTCGTCAAATATCAGGAGAACATCATGCTGTTCGGTAAGGTCGCGAAGTTGTTGCAAGAATACACCATCTGTGGGAACAGTGCCGAAGGATGCCCCTGTCGGTTCAAGTATAACACACGCGATGTCTTTATCAATTTTTAAATGTTTCTCCACAACGTCAATATCATTGGGTGGACAAAGAACAGTTGCTTTTCGTACCTCTTGTGGAATACCCGGTTCGGACCTATCATAAGGTGGATATGCGCCAAATATCAGACTGTCGTGCCAGCCATGAAAATGACCCGCGAACTTTAGTACCTTGTTTTTCTGCGTATAGGTGCGTGCCAGACGAATCGCCATCAACGTTGCTTCTGTCCCTGAACTGACAAACCTCACACGTTTTGCGGATGGGATGAGTCTTGTAATCAGGTTACCCCATTCTAATTCCAATGGATGACAAGCACCGTAATGTGTGCCGCGATGCATCTGTGTTGTTACTGCTTCAACAATATCAGGATGATTGTGTCCTAATAGCAGTGCACCGTGTCCTGCCCAATAATCTATGAACTTTTTGTCTTCAAGACCCCATTTGTATGCCCCATCCGCGTGTGTAATGTAGATCGGAAATGGCGACATAAACCTGCCATCATGCGTCACACCATCTGGGAATAACTGATTTGCCTTCTGTGACAACTCGCTGTCTTTTGAGAAGACTTTATGGTACCGCTCCAAGATTGTAGGCATTCTTATCCTCTAATCTTAATATTTATTCGCTGTCATTCATTGATTTGTTGTCTTTAAAAGTAATTTTATAATACACTAACAGAAGGTTTATGTCAATCAAAATGATTGTGCGGGATGTGTATAGTTTTTATCACGTATTTTAAGAAGATACAGCACTCGGAGAGTTCCTAAAATTGACGCATAAGGATTACGGGGATTACACACCCGCTTGCAAGAGTAAACGTTGTAATGTGCCACCTAAGATTCCAGCTTTATCATTTTCAGGAATGAAGGTGCAGTGGGTGCGAAATGCTTCCAGTGCATGTTGGTAGGTGACGCGTAGTCATTGTTATCAGGATTTCTTTCAATCCTGGCACAGATGAGAACGGCTTTGTCTACATCGTGCAAGTCCATTTCGTGGAGGAGTTGTTCTACGTTGCCGCGACTTTTATCATCGGGTACTGGCGGTTGGTAGGGCCAACGAGCCCATGCGCGTGTATGTGAGTCAATTATCATTATCGTTTACTCCGAGCATTAATGCTCCTAATTCTTGTTGGTTTGTTTCTTCTGGTTTAACGATTCCAGCGACCTGACCTTTATACATCACTACAATCCTATCGCTAAGATAAAAGAGTTCGTCCAATTCTGAAGAGACCAGTATCACTGCTTTCTGACGGTTTCGTGCTTGTATGAGACGTTCATGGACAAACTTGGCTGCGTGAACGTCTAAACCGCGGGTCGGATGTGCGGCAATAATTAGTGTTGGATCGCCAGATAGTTCCCTTGCAACTACAACTTTCTGTTGATTTCCACCAGACAACGTTTTCATTTTATCTGATATACTTCCGAGTCTGATCTGATATTTATCAAGGGCATTCATTGCAAATTGACGGATGTTTTTCTTTCGCAACAGCACATTGCGTGAAAACAGGCTCTGTTTGTGTTTACCGACGATAAAGTTCTCATCAATTCTACTGTTCAGACTAACTCCGTGTCGATGTCTATCAGCTGGGAGATGTGCAACCAGTTTCTCTCTGAATTCTGCCGTAGTATAACCGACCATGGATTCACTATTTAATGTAATGTTACCATCTTTTATCTGTCTTAATCCCGTAAGCACTTCAATCAGTTCCGTTTGTCCGTTTCCCTCTACACCTGCAATCCCAATGATCTCGCCAGAATAGACGTCAAGGTTTATGCTGTCAAGTTTGCCAAAGAAAGTGTCTAATGTGTCATCTTTTGATTCTGTCGTTACATCCTTTAACTGCAATATAGGTGTGGGTTGTGTGATTTCCTTTCGCTCAATCGTATTTTGAGAAACGGATTCACCTATCATCAGTTCTGCCAATTGATGTGGATGTGTCTCTGTAATAGGAAGTGTAGCAATCGTTTTTCCACTACGCATGACAGTGACAGTATCGGCAATTTCCATAACTTCATTCAGTTTGTGTGTGATAATGATGATACTTTTTCCATCTTGTTTAAGACCACGCATACACGTAAAGAGTCCTTCTATTTCCTGCGGCACGAGCACAGCTGTAGGTTCATCCATTATCAGAATATCAGCACCGTGATACAGTACCTTTAGGATTTCAGTGTGTTGTTGTGTGCCAATTGGTAGCGATTCAATGGGTGTGTTTAGTGGCACATCAAACCCTAAATTTTGAGCAAGTTCGGTGATAACTGTTTCAGCTTTTTGATAATCAAGGAATGTGCCGAATTTACAGGTTTCTTTTCCGAGTATTATATTTTGAAGACTCGTGAATGCGGGTATTAATGTAAAGTGTTGCTGGATCATGCCTAGACCATGACGCATTGCATCACGTGGTGAAGAGATTTTGACAGATTTATCATTTACGGAAATCTCACCCGAATCGGGTTGATATAGACCGTAGAGGATTTTCATCAATGTAGATTTCCCAGCGCCGTTCTCTCCGACTATTGCGTGTATTTCACCGTGCTGGAGTGTGAAATCTACAGCATCATTGGCGTGAACATTGCCAAAATGTTTGCTGATACCTCGCATTTGGACTATGGGTGCTTGTGTCATGGTTGCATATCCGAATCAACTTTACTTGTCTTTGCCCCGTGCAGCCTGAAGTCTGGTATGAGTTGCGTAAATTCCAAGAACCTATAGACATAGCCAACATCACAATCTTCCTTGTATTCAATGAAGCGAGTTTTGCAACAAGGGAGATTTCGCTTTCAAGCTCGTTAATTGAACGCGCAGCTGGTGTTCAGGCAAAAGTAGCCGCCACAAAAAATAGTAGGCATCATCTTTACCCATGTGAGGTGTTGCTGTCAACAGTAGTAAATTCTATTCCTGTGCAGCAATTTTTTCATTAGAATTTAGCATAAAAATTAAATTTAGTCAAGTAATTTGCAATCTATTATTTAAATATTTTAGGAGATATTTGATATTATAAATGCTCCTTCTATTGTCAATGTGAACAGAGATGTTATTGAAATTCCTATCTATCTCTTTATCACTCCCCCGTGTCAAGACACCGAAGTTTTAGCTCGGTGATGTAGACACGGAGACCAAACAGTTTGACATAAGGAATGCAGT
>CAZURU010000191.1:0-9778 GCA_964623585.1 uncultured bacterium | reverse complement strand
ATTTGGAACGGTGTAAATGGGAGATTGTCCGTTTAGGGGACAAACTTATTGAGGAAGCTTTTTATTTAGGTAGATTTAAAAGAGTCTATGTCCAAGAAAAGAGCGGCGTTCCGTTTATCCTTCCCTCACAAATGACAGAAATCTATCCAAAAGCCAGTAAATTTATTTCTCCTGCTACGAACATTGATATTGAAAGCACAAAAGTTAAGAGAGGACAAGTATTGCTTACCCGTTCCGGGACGATCGGTGTCGTCTCTTATGTCTCTAAAACCCTTGAGAACCAGTCCTTATCAGATGATGTGATTCGTATAAAAACCACAGAATACCCTGGGTACATTTACACTTACTTAAAATCAAGAGTCGGAAGGTTGCTTGTAGAGACAAATAACTATGGAGCAGTTATTAAACACATTGAACCTGAACACTTAAACACTATTCCAATTCCCAACCCGCTGCCTGTTCTCAAACAGGAAATTCACGATTTGATTGAAGAATCCTTCAAATTACGCGATGAATCCAATGAATTGATGGATAAGGCACAATCATTACTGAAAACTGAATTACAACTGCCACCAATTGATGTTTTGATAGAACAAGTCGAAAAGTTTAATAGTGCTGTAGAGGTTCTTAATTATTCTGTATCTTCAGATGAGGTAATTGATCGGTTGGATGGATCTTACTATGATCCAGTTGTAAAAGCAATTGAAACGCATATAACGGAAAGGGCAAAAGAAATTGTTAAGGTTGTTGACAGTCGAATAAGCGAATCGGTTACTTTGCCAGGCCGATTTAAAAGAGTTTATGTTGAAGAGGGTAGCGGGATTGTATTTTTTACTGGTAAACATGTTTCAGAGTTAGATCCTTCTGACAAGAAATATCTGTCGTTTTCACAACACACTGAGAGAATAGAAAATGAACTTGTTATCAGAGAAGGTATGATTCTGATTACGTCCAGTGGAACTCTCGCAAATACCGTATTAGTCCCAGAACATTGGGATGGATGGGCTATGACGCATGACATTATTCGCGTGGTACCAGTAAACAAAGAAATTTCAGGTTATCTGCATGCTTGGTTGTCAAGCGATTATGCTCGTGAATTAATTCACAGATTTGCTTATGGTGCTGTGGTGAGGCATTTGGAAAAGGGACATATTTCCCAAGTTAGTGTCCCGTTATTGCGCGATGAAAGCGTGCAGCAGAAAATAAACGACACAATTTTGGAAGCAAATCGGAAACGCACCGAAGCCTATAACTTGGAGCAGCAAGCGTTGAGAGTGCTTGATGAAAAAGTTATCTATGCGCGGTGAAATAGGCAATGAAAGATTCCGATGGAAGGGTACTTATGACACGATTTTCTAAAGTATGGTGTGGATTCAGGGCGACTGCAATAATCTTAGTCATGATTTTTCTAGCAGGCATGATGGGATTGTCAGCACAGACAACCCAAGATGGTGTGGTTGAGAAAGATAAATCATCGAGCAATGAAATAAAGGAAATAGGATTATTTGGAAGAAGTATAAGCCTAAAAAATCTTGGTTATATTGGGACATTCCTAATTGGTATTGCCGCTGTTATTGCTCTAATCCGTCGTAGATCTGACATTACAATAGTGATAAGAGATAGCGCTTACGTTGATAATCTCTTGGAAGATGGACAATCCGATAAACTTTCACGAGTTGAGAAAGTCGTCCGGAGTGTTGAACGAAATCGTAAAGCGCATTTTGTGCCTAAGGTCCTGGCTGATGCTTACAGATTGCAACAGAACGGAAGGATTGATGAAGCCCGCCAAAAATGGCGTGCTCTTGCTGATTATGCTGAAAGAAAGGACGATGACCTTGCTAAACGTGCTGGCGTATCCATTGGATATCTTCTACCGGAAAGAGAGGGTGTTCTTGCGTCTCAAGGTAAGGAGGCAAATCTAAAACCAGATAATACGCAAGCGCACGTGTATCGCGGTTTAGGTGAGTACGCAGGCGAGGGGATTGTGATCGGGGCAGTCCTTCGTTATTTCAATTCTTCTAAATTTGAGAGGTTTTCTACGGTACAAGAATATAATGTAGGATCTGATTCACATGGGAGAGTAGATGTTGCACTTTTTGATAGAAACAGACAGCTTGCTGCCATTGCGGAATGTAAGAGAATTGGATATGTTGGGAAAGAGTGGCTAGCTCAATTGACAGAATATTGCAAGCAAGGCGATGTCCAATTCGGACTTTTTGCCGCTGATACGGATCCCTCTAAGTGGACTTTTTTGAGGATACTTGAAGACAGGATTATTGAGATAACTCGCTCTCAATTTGAAGCAGGACTGGTGGAATCTGGATTGTCTTGATTCCAAATTGGTCCGTGTGTCTTACCAATTGTCTTGGACTTAGTCTTTTCAAAGCGGTCTTCCAAAACAAAACACATAACCGTCATAATCCTTGAGTTCAAAGGAGCGAAGATCGTATTAGCCCAAAACATTGGGACGGGTGGGCTATGACCCATAACATTATTCATATAGTTCCAGTAAACAAAGAAAATTCAGGTTATCTGTCCGCTTGGTTGTCAAGCGATTATGCTTATGAGTTAATTCATAGATTCGCTTATGGTGCGGTGGTTCGGCATTTAGAAAAGCGACGTATAATGCCAGTCAGTGTTCCGTTATTGGGCGATGAAAACGTGCAGTGGGAAATAAACGACACAGTTTTAGAAGCCAACCGGAAGCGGAGAGAAGCCTATAACTTGGAGCAGCAAGCGTTGAGAGTGCTTGATGAGAAGGTAATCTACGTAGGGTGAAATTCGTCCAGATAGTGATTATACTATTGTTGGGTGTGCCAAGTAGTTAAAGGGCTTGTGAAGGATGCCTTAAACTTTTTCGGTGAAAAATCGTCTATTTTTGTATATACCAGTTAAGTGAATTGAATACTAAATATGGGCTTTTGGGAATATAGGGAAAGGTTTTGTATTCCCTTGAGAATAAGCAATTTCTTCAATGTACGAAAATAAAGTATAGGAAGTATATGTGGTCAGATAATGAGACAACAGAAGATCTCCTCGGTTTTCAGGTTCACGCAGACTTAATTCGCTCGATTGTAACAGATCCAAAGATGCTACCAGCAACCATTGGTGTATTTGGCGATTGGGGGAGCGGGAAAACAAGCGTCATGAGAATGCTTGAAAAGTCTTTTGATCCTGATAACTATAAACAGGACTCGGAAGAGCGGACAAAATACGAGAAGATCGCTTGTCTTTATTTTAACGGTTGGTTGTTTGAGGGCTATGATGATGCCAAGTCCGCAATTATCAGTTCTATACTTCTGCAGCTTAGTGAACACCAGCGTTTTGGTCCAAAAATTCGGGACAAAGCTGCGAATCTTCTAAAATCGGTGGATTCCATGCGGCTTGTTAGACTTGGTCTCCAACATGTGGCATTACCTACATTTGCTGCATATATTTCAGGTGGGGCGAGTCTGATTCCAAGTATAGTTGGCGGGGTGAGTTCCGTATTTGGCAAAAAAGAAGAGGTATCTGAGGAGGATAATTCAGAAGAAACGGCAGCAGAGGAAAACGTTGATTTGGACAAATTAATAGATGCAAATAAACCACCATCTGCCCACTTAGATGTTAGATCATTCCGAGATAAATTCTCGTCCTTAATTGCTGAGTGCGACATTGATTCATTAGTGGTGCTTATTGATGATCTTGACCGCTGCTCTCCTGAGCGAATTATAGACAACTTAGAAGCGATCAAACTCTTTTTGAATGTTGATCAGACGGCTTTTGTTATTGGTGCCGATCCACGAATTGTAAGGCACGCGATCGCTACGCGATATAAACCGGATCAAATTCAAGAACAAGATGATCAAGAGGAATCTGCTCATAGGCTTGTAATTGACTATCTTGAAAAATTGATCCAAATCCCTTACCACCTCCCGAGATTATCCCCCACAGAAGTTGAGACTTATATGGTTCTTCTTTTTTGTTTGCGCGATCTTGAAAAAGAAGATGCCGAAACATGCCTTGCGGCTTTCCATTCTTTTCGAGAAAATAATCGTTATTCTGTTTTTGGTTATACGAATGTCACAGATGCGCTAGGCGAGCGAGATATCCCAGATTCTTTGTCTAAGAGTCTTACTTTTTCTGCAGCCTCTGCTCCATTGATTACAGAAGGACTCAAAGGGAATCCACGACAGGTTAAGCGGTTCCTGAACGCCTTTGTGCTTCGCAGACAACTGGCGGAAGTTGCAAAACTTGAATATATTCGTGATGACGTTTTAGTCAAACTGATGGTTCTGGAGTATGGACATCCAACGGAGTACCATCAACTTTACAATTGGCAGGCTGAGCAAGGAGGATTTCCAAAGGAAATTCAAGACTTGGAGTCTTCAATTACTATATCTTCTGACGAGACTACAGATAACGAGGAAAACTTAGAAACGGAAGACAGCGCTAATGAAACTACCTCGAGTTGGAAAGAGTCCTTTATGAGAACATCGTTCATGAAGACATGGATTGAAATGGAGCCTCCTCTTTCAGAAATAGATTTGCGTGACTATTTTTGGATTTCGCGCGATCGGCTTCAATCAACATTTTCCGGCATATCAATGGTTTCTCCGTTTGTTCGTCAAATACTTGAAAGTCTTATCTCTGACGATCCTGGTAAGCATAACAAGGCTGCCGAAACGGTAGTTGATTTACAAGAAGATGAGAGAAATTCTTTACTAATGCTGCTTGAAGAACATGTCTATCGACATCCGGATCAGGAACAAGGCTATGATATATTGATCGCGCTTATTGAAAAAAATATTAATGGAGCAGCGGAAACATTAGTGAGTGTATTGGGTAAATGTTCGCCAGACTCAATACCACCTGAAATAGCATTTTCTCTTATAACACTTGTGGAAGGAAAACCGGAATTGCAGGAGGTTTTACAGCCTGTCATTAGCCAACTAGAAAAAACGCAGTCTCCAATTGGGAAAGCGTTTCGACAAACATGATGCAGGCCCCTAAATTATGGGAACATCAACGAATTACAATGCACCAACATCTCCACAATGGAGAGATTTAAAAAGAAGAGTTACGCACGTGACAGACCATGATACACCTGATTCTGGTGATACTGATACTCAAGATACACCTGATTCTGGTGATACTGATACTCAAGATATACCTGACTCTGGTGATACTGATACTCAAGATACACCTGATTCTGGTGATACTGATACTCAAGATATACCTGACTCTGGTGATATTCAGCAAATTGTTACGAATTTTGTGAAAGTTAATTACGTTTCTTCACAGGATCCTGGCAGCAGCGGTAGTGGTGGCAGCGGTAGTGGTGGCAGCGGTAGTGGTAGAAGTAGTAATAATGGAGGGGGCATCGTACCTACAGGGCGAACACGAGCTGCCCGAAACGTTGCTCATAACATTCGGGGATTTTTTTCCTCTGTTGCGAACTCTGGTTTTAGGGAGGCATTTGAGCGAGCAGGTCTCGGACCGCTTGAGGGTAAATCAGTACGTGAAATTGGGTACTCCCTTTTGAATTACCTTGGCGGTCCTAGTAGCACACTTGATCAAGTTGACGCGCGGAGGGCACTTACCGATCTTATGAGAGAAATCCTTCGTGATGTCCATAGTCCTGAGGATGTTGAAGAAGCAATGGAGAAAATATCTCAAGGGACCTCTTTTGCTAACATGATTCTTAATTTCTTTGGACACTATATCTATGCCCAATTCATTGGTTCGTTTTACGAACGTGTCACTGCCCGTAGGTCTGAAACAAAAATATTTGGTAAAATACGCAACTTTATTCGTGCTGCGTTGAAATTTGAAGTCCGTCACCAAGACGTGAGTAAAATTGATTGGAGCGGAGATCAAGGACGCCAAATTGTTGATAATATTTTCCAAAAAACTCTGGGGGTTTTTATCGTATGAAAATTGATGTTTGCATCAATCACTCGGAGGCAGCAAAAGAATTTGCCGTAGTTACTTTACGGTGTGGGGTTCATGATGTTGAATGCATACTTGATTTAGACTTTTCTGTATTACATGATCGTTGTGATATTCCAGATCCAATTATTTTGGATTTTCTCTTTTTTGCTTCAGTAGTGTACGGCGTTGACAAACTCATTTCTCGCGAGAAAACGGATGACCGTTGGACACGCACGATGGAATTCTGTTTGCAGGTTTCTAATCCTGAGAAATGGTCTGCTGTTATAGAAGATCTTGAAATTTGCCTTTCCTTCTTGACAGGTGATACTTGGAAAATTCAGTTTACAGAACTACAGAACAAGTTGCATCGTCCTAAGCAGAGAAAACGTCCACGTCGGAATGTGCCACTACCTGCAAAAGGCGACGCTGTAAGTCTTTTCTCTGGTGGGTTGGATTCACTGATTGGAGCAATAGATTATCTAGAATCCAATTCTGCTAACAGTCTTTTTCTTGTGGGACATTATGACCGGTATAGTAAATCTGCATCAGACCAAAGACGTGTGTATGGTGATTTGGAAGATCATTATCAGTCACGACTTGATTTACTTCAGGTGAAAGTTGGTCCGAAGCCTTCAGGTCAGGAAAAAACATATCGAAGCCGTTCTTTGCTTTTCATTGCTCTTGGAATGTATGTAGCTCGTTCTATTGACAATCAAATCCCGTTACTGATGCCAGAAAATGGGGCAATTGCTCTCAATGTTCCGCTTACCCCATCACGCCGAGGTTCATGTAGTACAAGGACTGCACACCCGGTTTTCTTGGACACATTGCGTAAAATTTTTAAAGATTTAGGAATTGAAAATCCTCTCTGCAATCCTCTGGAGTTAAAAACAAAGGGAGAATGTGTGGAAAAATGTCTGAACGGGTCTCTCTTGCGCACTGCTGCACCAAAGTCTATTTCTTGTGCGAAGGGAGGGCACAAGTCATGGTGGCCTAATACTTCGGCGAGGGGGTGCGGAGTGTGTGTGCCTTGTGTTTATAGACAGGCAGCTCTCTATAGAGTTAACTGGGACGAAGAAGACTATGGCCGCGAGATTTGCCAGGTTGATTTGGATTCCAACAAGACATATCCAAACGACTTCCGCGCTCTTGTATCATTCCTACACCATAACTTTTCCGAACAAGAAATTGCCTTTTTACTTCTGGAAAATGGAAATATTAAGGTAGATCGTTTGCCTGAATATGCTAATATTGTAATGAGGTCGATGGATGAAGTTCGTCATTTACTTCGCGATAAGGGTAATGATGAAATTAAGCGACGTGCCGGTTTAGTCCTTTAAAGAAAGTATGTAACACTATGTTGGATACGCATTGTCATATTGATCTTTATCCTAACCCTCATGCTGTTGTAAAAGCGGTAGAGAGGCAAAAAATTTTAACAATCGCTGTCACAAATCTGCCAAGCCACTTTGAAATAGGACAACCACATCTTCTCGGATTCCAGCAGATCCGGCAAGCTCTCGGTTTACATCCATTGATGGCAGAACACCATAAAAAAGAACGCCCAAAATTCAAGCAGCTTCTCTCAAAAACTTCTTATATCGGGGAAATCGGCTTAGACTTTTCAAAAGCAGGTCAAGACACCAAAAATATTCAAATTGAGAGTTTGCGTTTTGTTTTTAAACAAATACAGGACCGTCCAAGATTTGTTAGTCTGCATTCGCGTGGTGCTGAAAGTAAAGTGCTAGAGTTGCTGGAAGAATTCAATATACAAGGTGCTGTTTTTCACTGGTATAGCGGTTCGGTAACTGTGCTGGATCAGATCGTACAGTCTGGATACTATTTTTCCGTTAATCCTGCCATGACACGTTCAAAGAAGGGCAGAAATATTATTGATCGAATCCCATTAGATCGGATTTTAACAGAATCTGATGGGCCCCATATCCAATTAAGAAATCAACCTGTAAGACCGATAGATATCAAGGGTGTTTTAGAAGTTTTAGGGGATATTTGGGAGATGCCCTTCCAAGAAGCCGATGGACAGGTATGGTCCAACTTTATGAAATTGCTTGTCCCTATTCGAGAACAGGCACCTTAAGCCCGCGTTTCAACTCAGGACATCTATCTTATCCGCGTAAATCCGCGTAATCCGTGTAATCCGCGATTCAGACAATTAGAGCGGTTTCCCGAAACACAAAACATACCCATCATGGTCCTTGAGTTTAAAGGCACGGAGACCGTCATCGGTGTCTATGAGGGGTTCGTGGATTCCAATTCATAGGACGGATGCTCAGCGAACAGGACATTGGAAATAAATTTGACTTTTCGCCCAAATTATCACATAATGCTGTATCACCCAATATCGTCCAGACAAGCTTTATCGGAGGTGCAAAACATGGACTGCATCCAAACCGTCAAAATTCATGATGTGGAAGATGGCGAAATCTATACCGCCAAAATGAAAAAAAACGGCAAGAAATGGATAGGATGGATACAAGAATATCCCAAAGTGAAGTGTGAGGCAGATACACAAGACGCATTGCTGGAAACCCTCGAAAACACACTTTATCAAACCCTTGAAGCCGATTGGCAAGCGTGGGACAAACAGTTAGAGGCAGACGTAAAAGCAGGAAAACTTGACGCTACCCTGGAACGCGTCAGTGCTGACTTTCACACGGGTAAATGTGAAGACTTAGCAGTATTTCTCTCATAAAACGTTACAGAACAAACAAGGTTTTTGACGATAAAAAACGGATAAATTCTCTCAAGAGTTGTGCCCGTTGCCATCGTCCGTCCTCCTTGTTTTCTTTCCACAATATCCTAACAGATTTCCATTGAGCGTTAAAAAAAGAAGCAAGGTTAGGAAACCTCGCCAGTGAAAAAGTGCAGGGGCATTCAATTGTCCGTTTTTGGTGTTTTCCTTTTCACAGGTAAAAACACTTAATATATAATACCTAATATATTTATATAATTATGGCAATTGATCGAAATTTTCGCAGCATTTCGCTATATTTCGCAGCATTTCACAAGAAGTTAAAACCGTGAACACAGAACATGATATGTGTCAAGCAGAAAGTTTGCGCACCGGATCCTAAAAAAACGTCCAACCCAATAATTTCTTAAAATTGAATGGCTCTGCGAAATTGTTTGACATCCACTGCCACTGTGTGTTAGACTTTAAACGGTTTACTCTTGATGAGAAAGGAACTGGCTCGGTTGTGTACCGCCAGTATATATGATATGGCGCAAAGACGGGAACGGACGGCATCTAATAGGCGACAATATGATACCGTTTCAAAAGTGCTCATTCACCAAAATCCTGAAGACTGGTTACAGTTTAGCCTCGGCATCCCGGAAGCGGAAGTGATTGAGGTACTTGAGACCGAGCAGCCCACTGTCAGATCCAATCGTGCGGATAGTTTTATACGCGCGAACGTTCGCGGAAAAGAAGTTATTGTACATTTGGAAATGCAAACGCACGACAGCAGAGAAGTGCCGATGCCGTATCGTATGGCAGGTTACGCTGGTAGAGGGATTGAGTCTTTTCAGCTACCTGTTTATTCACACGTTATCTACCTGCACCCGCGGGCAGGCAGGACAGACCCAGGTGAATATATTCAAGAGATGCAAGACTATGAGATTCGCGTCCAATATAAGGTGATCCGCTTGTACGATTTGGAAGGTTCACCGTTTCTGGAAGGAGGGATGAAGGGCCTGATACCTTTTACACCGTTGATGAAGCACCCTGAAAATATGGAACCTAAGGAGTGGATCCGGCAATGCGTTGAAGCCGCCGATTCCGTACCAC
Source organism: uncultured bacterium (assembly GCA_964623585.1). Lineage (GTDB taxonomy): Bacteria > Poribacteria > WGA-4E > WGA-4E > WGA-3G > MSPOR6. The sequence goes on along the minus strand of CAZURU010000191.1, from coordinate 57 downwards.
AAGATGACATAGCAAAGGCGGATTATTTGGCAGATTTGGCGATTTTGGGCGGGTTGG
>CAZURU010000190.1:0-9791 GCA_964623585.1 uncultured bacterium | reverse complement strand
CATATAATATTGTAGGCACTGGATTTTCTATTGCTGGTGGTATCAACCACGCCATCAAACATTTTTGCCAAACTACAGCAGAGGAACTTTTCAAAAAATCTTTTGTGAAGGTAGTAAAGCGATATGCGTCTAACTTCGCCGATCAGACAGATCCAAAAAAGGTTGATGTAGATGAAAATCTACTTGACGATGTTATTGCTTCCCTCAAAGATGTTGATATAGACACATTCACAGACTTATATGAAAGTGAAAAAATCGCAAAAATCACAACGCTTTTTCAGAAATGTGTTATTGTCCCCAGTCATCAATTGCCCAATATGGATTTTGAACGAAGAATTCGTCCTATTATTGAAAGGGTGATAATTGATTTTTTTGCACAACTGCCATTCAAACAGGAAGCATTCAACCAGATTGTGCTTGAACATATTCAAAAAAACATAAAGAATCAAGAGGATGCCCAAACGATATTAACTGAATTGTCAAGTAAAATTGACTATGTGCGAAATGAAGTCTTACAACGTCTTTCTGCGGATATCCAAGCCATAAAAGATGACACCGAAAAAATTAAGGATGATAATAAGGAGATTATCCAAACGACGGGTGCGACTTATGATGCAGTTCGTAAAATTGAATCCCGACTTGATGTAAATACCACTGATTTAATAAAGACTGAAGTTGCAAAAGAAGATCATGCAGAAATAGACAATGCTCGAAACTTTCTCAAAAGTCACAAACCTAAAACTTCTCTTGAGTTATTAGAAACTCTGAAGAAACGAACATGGAAAGGTGCTTCGGATGACCTAAAGTTTAGCATTTTAACTAATATGGCAGCTGCGCAATTTGCCCTAAATAACGAACAAGATGCTGCAAAGTTGTTACTTCAGGCATTTCAATACGATTCTGAAAACGAAAAAGCCTTATCTAACCGTGCTCTGGCTCACCTCTTATTGGGAGAAACGGAATATGCTGCAGACTACGCAAAACAAACGTTGGAAAAGAGTCCTGCTAATACGGATGCTTATGTAATTCTGATTGGAATTTCTGAAGAGAAAGAAACACTTGATGAAATAATTGCTAAAGTTCCTGACTACTTGCACGATTCCCCACAAATTGCTTACGCTATCAGCGAATTAGCAAAGCAACGTGAGAATTTTGAAGCTGCAAAAAGATGGGGTGAAATCATGGTAGACCAGGGAGATGTTCCTGATTTCAAGGCTGCTTTCGCAACTATCCTGATTAACCAAGTATTAGAAGATAATCTTGCTGTAGGTACTAGGCAACTCTATAAGGCACAAAAGGAACAATTACAACGTGCAATAGAATTTATTACTGAAGCGTGGGATTGTGTTTCCAATACAGAATTAAAGGATTATAGAGCAGATTGGATCATTAACAGAGGAATTGCACATTTCCACCTTGGTGAGTTGACAAAAGCAACAGAAGACCTTGATACTGCCTTAGAAATTGAAGACTCAAATCCAATTTTATTAAAAGATCGTGCGTTATTAGCTTTTGAATGTGGAGATGGACCAAAAGCCGTTGAACTCTTGGAAAAAATCCAATCCGCACCGGAAGTACCTGAAGCACCCATTATACTCGCTAATATCTTATTCGCAAGTGAACGTTTAGATGAGGCTATTACAAAGCTAAATGATTTTTTGCAGACAGATGTATCTCCAGAACTTCACGAAAAAGCAAGCCGTTTGCTCATTAGGGTTTATATTGCTGGTAAACGTTTTGATGATGCATTAGAAATTTCAATAACAATGCGCGAGTCAACACCGAAGAGTATACCAAATCTTGTTGACGCCGCTTGCATTTTTAGCGCAGACCAAAAACGTGATGAAGCAATTTCTCTACTCAAAGAAGCATACGACAATGTTCAGGATGGTGAGGAATTTCTTTATATTGTGGAATTGGCTGACCAACTCTATAGCCATAAACAATTTAAAGAAGCTGCAACGCTCTATGAAAAATTTGCTGACACAAGTCAGAACTCTCAATTGACACAATGGTTAGTGCAAAGTTACTATAATTCTGGTGAAATTGCGAAAGCACTTAAGATATGTCAGAAACTTCGTGAGAAATATGGTCCCCTTGAAAACATTTCCGTGATGGAGGTTGTGATTTATGAGGAAATCGGCGATATGAACCAAGCCGAAACAGTATGTAAGGAATATTTGAATGCATTTCCTGATGCTATTGATATGCGAATCCGTCTCGGTATGGTTCTTTTTCGATCCAATAAAATGGCTGAAGTTGGCAATGTGTTAGAAAGTTTTCCTGATTCCAAAAACTTTTCATTCCTTAAAGGTCTTCCTTTGAAAGCCTGCGTTCAATTCGTCCAATTACATCAGGTCACATCTAAACCAGAAGAAGCGTTACAGATCATGTATGAAGTGCGGAGAACACGTCTGAATAACCCTGACGCTCACCTAAGATACATTGGATTGTTCTTTCAAGTAGAGAAACAAATTCCGGATGTATTAAATCCCACTCAAGTCCAACTGGATACAGCGGTTCAAATTGACATTTCAGGCCAAGCTCATTGGTATGTCATTGAAGATCGCGACGATCCAGACATCTCCCGCGATGAACGCAAAATAAACGAACATATTGTGCAGAAAATGTTTGATAAAGTTGAAGGTGACGAGATTATTATTAAAGAAAAACCGGATGGTCCAAAAACTGGGAAAATCGTTGCTATAAAAAGCAAATTTGTTCATGCTTTCCAAGAATGTTCTAGTAAATACGAACATCAGTTTCTAACGGATGAAGGTATGGAAACAGTTCAATTAGAAACTTCTGACACAATTGGTGATAAAGAGAGATTTAAACCTGTGTATAACTGGATTGATCTGCATCACGAATACATACAACCAATTGAAAAACTATACAAGGAAAAAAACATAACAATTGGTGGATTTACAAAATTAGTCCGTAGTAATAGTTTAGATACATGGGGCACTCTCATGGGAAACTCGGACTTAGGGATTAGGTGTAAAAATCGGGATGTTGAGGAAAGAAAGAGCATCCTTAACCTACTTAATGACTCCAACCCCAAACTGGTCGTAGATATTATTTCTCTAATCACTTTACACAGTTTGGATGCTGCCGATCTTTTTGTCAGCACGTTTGGAAAACTCTGCATCGCCCAATCGACTATTGATGAATTACAGAGCATTATCATTGAAAGAGAGGGAATGTGGTCTCAACGCGAGGGAATGACAGTTGGTAAAAAAGGAAATCGGTACGTAAAACAAATTATCAATCCTGAGGAAATGAAGCAGGGAATAGAATATTTAAAGGACATTATTAAATGGATTAGGGAGAACTGTGAAGTTGGTCAAGCCACTGTTGGGTCAGAGATGAATCAATTACGCAGGCGAGAACTCAATGACATGCTGCAATCGCATTTCCTTGATACCGTCCTGCTTGCAAGTCAACAAGATCACCTGCTTTTTTCGGATGATGGACGACTCAGACATTGCGCAAAAACAAGCCTCAATAGCGACGCGGGAACAAACTATAAAATTGACGGTGTGTGGACACAAGTTTTATTGGAACATTGTGTTAAGCAAAATATCCTTGATAAAGCTGATTACGATGAAATGACGATAAAATTAGTTTGTTCAAACTATTATCACACTGATTTTGATGCAGATTTGTTAATGGAGGTGGCTAAACGTTCAAATTGGAAGATCTCTGAGCCTTACAACAGTTTTGTGCTTGCCTTAAGTGAAGAACGAATGAATTTACAAACTGCATTAGACGTGTGCGTTGATTTTCTCTTTAAACTTTGGGAGGAAGCAATTTCTTTCAGACAAAAGGAATTCTTGACGTTAGGTTTATTAACTGGACTTACTTATGGACGGAATGCTGACACAGTATTGGGCAAACTAATATATCTAATTCAAAATAAGCATAGACTTTTTTTTCCCGCTGAAAACAGTATTCTCAGACAAATCCGTAATTTTCAACAGATCTATCCTCTTGAAGATAACTTTACATTTTTGGCAGAAAATGATATTCGTCTTAAAGGAACACGGGTAGGTATTGAGACTATTCTATGCGAATATATTGACAATAGCAAAATGCCAGTCGTCATCGCTGCGCATTACTATACACCCACACTGGAACAGATTTACGCAACAATCCTATATTATCTTCAAAATCCAAAAAAAGTTGGTGCATATTTGGAGGATTATCTGGAATACTGCCGAAAGGCGCGAGAAGAACAGGCGAAAAATCCGTCACCTGCTGTTGTTCGCTTGCGTAAACTTATAGCAGAACGGGAAGCAAATGCTGATACTTCATATCCTCACATTCCAAAACACGGATCAGCAAGCACACCACAATCTCCATCCAAAAATGAACAGGAATAAAGATGCGTCGGTTTCTGATAGACGAAAATATTTCTCCGAGATACCGTACGCAATTGCTTTACCATGAACCATCGCTAACGGTATTGGCTGTAGGTGATGAAGGTGCTCCTCCGAAAAGCACGCCAGACCCAGAAATCTTAGGGTGGTGTGAAAAGCACCAATTTAACTTGATAACAAACAATCGGGAAAGTATGCCGCAACATCTCTCTGACCATCTGGCAGCAGGACATCATGTTCCCGGAATTTTCACGATGAGTCGCAAAGTGCCAATGGGAAAGATTATTGAAGAGTTACTTCTCATTGCTGGTGCATCTGACGAAGACGAATATATTGACGAAATAAAATATCTGCAACATTAACAACGAACCGACTCTGTTCAATTTGCTACAGTCGCGAAAAATTGAAACAGTGAGAAGGCTGATAATGTCTCGAATAATACATTAAAGAAGTTGGACCTTGTGAAATAGGAATTAAAACATGATTGATAAAATTGACTGGAATAAACTTAAACCGTATAAGAATTCCAAAAATCATAGCTTTGAAGAATTATGCTATCAAATCGCTAAAGTACTTTATGAAGGAGAAGGTAAATTTACTTCCATTGACGATAGTGGAGGTGGGGATGGAGTTGAATTCTATCTTACATTGCCAAACGGAGACCAATGGGGATGGCAAGCAAAGTTTTATCCTGATAATCCCCGTCTTAGTGTTAGTGGTCGAAAACCTTCCATAAAAAAATCTCTTGAAAAAGCATGTATAGCACATCCAAATTTGAAGAAATGGTTTCTATGTACAACATCAAATTTTACACCCAAAGAACAGGAGTGGTTTGATGATATACTGCAGAAATCAATTCCAGATGATATGGACGTTATACTTGAACACTGGGGGGATAGTGACTTCAACAATTGGTTAAGTGAATCGCGTTTTCGTGGAAAGTTACTCTATTTCTTTGGTGAACTGGAACTTGATATAAACCGGTTCAAAACACAGTTTGACAAACAGATGGCTGGCGTAAGTGAAAAATTCGATGCATCCTTGCATACCGAAACAAAAGTAGATGATGAAATCCATGCACTTTTGGGGGATAAAGCATTTGTACACCAAATCGCCAAATGGGTTGAAGAACTTGATAGTAAGCTCCCAGATTTAAAGGAGGAAATTGATGAAATCAGACATTCGATTCCAAGTGTAATTGATTGGGATGTAGAGGAAAAGTTAAAAGTCATTGAGGCTGCTGAATTACTTCAAAAGGTATTAGATAATATAATCGAAAGTTTTGAAAAAGCTAGAAAAATCTTGTGTAAACAGGATTTTGCCACTGCACAGTCCATTGATTGGATAGCTATCTACGGTCAACTCAACAATGTTTTTGATGACTATAGACAAGTTTTAAGAAAATCTGGCATATCACAGATAAAGTACATTGGTGAAAATGAATATGAAGAACAATTTTTACGCAAGGCAAGTCAGATAATTCACGGACCGGATCATTTGTTTGCCAATTTATTAGATAATTTTTTTTCTAATGTAATCTGGCAACTCATGCTTATCAATGAGTCGGATCTAAATATCCTCGGGGATGCTGGAATTGGCAAAACCCATATTGCCTGCAATATATGTGATGACCGATTGAAAAACGGATTTCCAGCACTGTTTGTTCGAAGCAGCCAATTTACCACCGAACAACCAATTGAAACACAGTTACGGACAATACTTGACATTCCACCATCCTATAGTTGGAACGATTTTTTACAGGCACTATCAGCAGCTGCAGAAGCCTACCATACTCGTATTCCATTGATAATAGATGGACTTAATGAATCTGTACATAACGGTACTTTTTCAAATGTATGGGAATTAGGACTAAAAGGACTTGCTAAGGAGATTGCAGATAAAAAGAACCTTGTATTAATTACAACATGCCGCAGGAGTTACGAAGAGACTATTTGGAAAGAGGTCAGTCCAAAAGAAGACATAATTCCAGGAAAGGTAATTTGGAAAGACAAAGATTCACTCAATTTGGTTTACGCTTACGGTTTCTACGACGATGAAGTACAAAAAGAAGCCATTGATAAGTATTTCAATGCGTACAAGATTAAGGCGGAAGATATCACGTTGGCACCCTTGAGACAATTTAAACATCCGCTTCACCTTAAAATATTCTGTGAAACTAAAAATCGTGAACGCAAGACTGAGGTGCAAGTTTATGTTGGTGAACAAACACTTTTTGAAGTTTTTGATAAATATTTAGAGCAATGCAACAAAGCGATATGTGATCATCTGAATCGTCATCCAAAAACACATATAGTTCAACCCGCTTTGAACAAGATGGCGGCCCACTTGTGGGAAAATAGTAGTCGTGAGATCCCTTTTGACAAATTGGTACATATTGTAGACAACCAATCCCGTGAAGATTTGGACTGGTCGTCATCAAAAACACATGCTATAGAAAGCGAAGGGTTGCTGGTTTATCGGGATTGGTTAGATGTTGGTGAAGTTATGCATTTTACCTATGACCTACTCGGTGGGTATCTGATTGCAAAATACTTGGTTGAACAAGCTGATGATGGGGGGCAAGGATTCTTAAATAGTGAGGAAGTGAGGGCAGGACTGTTTAGCGAAGATCATCAAATCCTACATCCAATGCACGAAGATATTGCTAAATGTCTAGCGATACTTCTTCCATCCGCGACAGGACAATTTCTTCACGACCTTTCAGATAACAAAAAAGTATTCGGTTTATCAATTTGTTCTTTGTTTGAAATTTCCCCAAAAGATATAAACGAAGAATGTATTGACCTAATCACCCACCTTTTTGGGTTTCCTGAAAACCGTGAATCTTTCTTTAAATTAGCAGAAACTACCGTTGGACATCCCAATCATCCCTTCAACGTCTCCTTCTGGTCAGATCAACTTTTGAAACTATCCATGTCAGGACGAGACCTAAGTTGGACAGAATATGTCCGAAAAAACCGTTATGATTTTGAAGATAGACTCAAGCGTTTTGAAGAAACTTGCCGGAATTCTCAAAATATATCTGAATATGGGAAGGAACGTATACATCTTTTAGCTGAACATATTATGTGGATACTCACCTCAACTGTGCGTTCCTTGCGCGATAAAGCAACTCGTGCACTTTACTGGTATGGACGACGTTTTCCCAAAGAGTTTTTTGATTTAGTCCTTAAATCATTTTCAATTAACGATCCTTATGTTCCTGAGCGGATGCTGGCTGCTACTTACGGTATTGCAATGGCACGTCAAAACGACCTTGAAGATACCAGTTTTGTAAATAAGATGTTACCCATATATGGAAAAGAATTGTATGAAAGCATGTTCAAGTCTAATGCGCCGCATGCGACAACACATATCTTGGCACGGGATTATGCAAGGCGAACGATTGACGTTGCTTTAATACATCACCCGGACCTGCTGACAGCAAATGAACGAGCACGTATCACACCACCGTTTACAGATGGTGGAATTCGTGAGTGGGATGAAAGTGAAGATAGGAATAAAGGTGAACATGAAAAAGGTCCTGCTCCATTACAGATGGATTTTAAGAATTACACACTTGGATCATTAGTAAAAGGTAGAGCACCCTACAATGAACCCCCTGAGTACAAACGCGTTGTAGCAAATATCCGATGGCGGATTTACGCTTTAGGATATACATTGGAGAGTTTTGGAGAAATTGATGGCAGGCTTTTAAATGAAAATTATAGGAAATATAGTAGAGCGGGAGATGGTCGTAAAACCGATAGGTACGGCAAAAAATACTCTTGGATAGCTTATTTTGAACTTGCAGGTTTTAGGCAGGATCAAGGAAATCTTCGTGATTTTTATGATAATGGTAGATGTATAGAAGCTGATATTGATCCAAGTTTTCCTGAAAAACACCGAGAGTATAATTTAGTCAGAGAAGATTTTTTAGGTGATCATAAATCATCTACAGAACAATGGGTATTGAAAACACCTCCCCCAGATTTAACACCATATTTGAATGTTGACCGACTTTGTGAAGAACAAGATTCTTGGGTGCTTTTGTATGGTCACTTAGGACAAGAAAATAAACAGATCGGTCGTAAAATGTCTGCTTGGATTCAAGGATTAATAGTAAAACCTGAAGATGTTGATGAAATCGTTGAGATATTAAAAAGACAAGAAAATATTGATGGACATACCGTCCCATCTATCCCAGAAGACTACCGAACTTATGCAGGCGAAATACCATGGAGTGATACTTTTCCAACAAACGGATGGGAAGAAATTTCGTTTTTAGTAAGAAAATATACGATACCCAAAAAACAGTTTGAGCTACTACGTGGTGGTGAACCTATATCCTTGATTGACGATTTTCAACTTTGGGATACTGCAAGGAAACTGATTGAAAATGATGATGAGAAAAGACTAAATGAATTTCTACATGAAAGTAACCTTGAAATTACAAGAAAAACAGTTGATGAAGAAAGATTAGAACATAAAGATTTTGAAGTACTCGTCCCGGTAAGATATAACTGTTGGGAGGAATCTCGTAGCGCAGCAAATCCACAAAGATCAATTGCTGTCCCAACAAGAGAAATTTCAGACTGTTTAAACTTATACAAAAAACCTCAGATCTTTGATCTTTTTGAAAAAGATGGTAAAAGGCGTGCTTCAATATCATTTGAATACGGAGATATATGGTCAAATACACAGAATTTCACATATCTACGTAGAGATTTATTGGAACGTTTTTTAGCAGAAATAGGCGGTGAATTAATTTGGGTAATATGGGGAAACAGACTTCAATTATCCGAAAACTATGATGGTGCTTATAAACATTTTCAGGATGTCAAGACATTTCAAGATATCCAGAAAGCATTGAGTGATTCGTAATGCATGAGATGAATTTACCAAAATATTGGAAACTGATAAAGTTATCTAACAAACAGTTATTCAGTTTTGAAAGTGGTATTTGGAAAGGAAAAAAAGAACCATTTGAGGAATGCCTTGTTGTGAGAAATACTAATTTCACTATCGATGGATACCTTGACCTAACAGATGTAGCAGTTTTACCAATAGAACAAAGATATTTGGATAAGAAAAAACTGAAATGGGGTGACATTGTTATTGAGCGGTCTGGCGGAGGTCCAAAACAACCCGTTGGCAGAGTCGTATTTTTTGACCTTAATGATGGAAAATACTGCTTTAGTAATTTTACAAGTCGCTTAAGAATAATTGATAGCAACACAGTATATCCTTTTTATCTCTTTTTCTACCTTCTATATTTTCATGACTCTGGACAAACACGGCAGCTACAACAGAGGACAACTGGTATAAGAAACTTGATGTTTCAAGATTACAAAGACACCACAATCCCCCTGCCCCCACTCCCCGAACAACGCGCCATCGCCCACATCC
>CAZURU010000189.1:6029-9799 GCA_964623585.1 uncultured bacterium | reverse complement strand
AATGAGGCAAGAGCGGTATGAGGAACTCTGTGTCATTATTTTACCGAAAACCCTCCTAAATTGACGCATAAGGTGGTTGCAGAAAGAAGCACAATCAAGGATAAATGTTGTAATCAAGGATGAATAATGTAGAAGAAGCACAATCAAGGATGAATGTGCTACAGTTCTAACAATATGTATGTTGTGCAGAGAATGACAATGAATGATGAATGTTGTAGAAAGAGGCACAATCTAACAGAATGTGCTACAACCATAAGCAAAATGAATGAGTACAGAAATCAACAGATATGACCAATGTATCTCCCCTATGCTACTATTCTTGACGAAACTTATGGGAGATAATCTTTGACATACCCGCTTGTTCCATCGTCACACCATACATCACGTCTGCGATTTCCACTGTGCGGTTGTTATGTGTGATAATTACAAACTGGGTGTTGTCTGCATAAGCATTGATGAGATTGGAGAATCGGAGGACATTCGCTTCGTCAAGGGCAGCATCAACTTCATCAAGGACACAGAAAGGACTCGGTTTCAATTTGAAGACAGCGAACAGTAGGCCAATAGCGACAAGGGATCGTTCGCCTCCAGACAATTGGGTGATACTCTGTGGACGTTTCCCTGGCGGACGTGCTATGATGTCAATGCCTGATTCAAGTATATCGACTTCATCGGTTAACCTTAATTCTGTTTCTCCGCCACCAAAGAGCTGTGTGAATACTTCTTGGAAGTTAACTTTTACCTTTTCAAAGGAATTTAGAAACTCTGCACGTGAGGTTTCGTTGATTTTCTTTATAGCCTTCTCTGTGGATTGGATGGACTGAACGATGTCATCACGTTGTTCTACTTGGAAGTCCAATCTCTTCTGATGGTCATGATGTGCCTGTATAGCTTTGAGATTCACGGGTCCCATTGCAGCGATATCAGCTTTCAATTTTTCGATTTTGTCCATCAAGTCAATCTCATCAAGTTCGGAGGTGGCAAGTGCAGAAGATATACTCACTTTTTCCGCAGCTTGATCATGTGAATCTGGTTTCTCTATTTGATCTATAGAGACCTGATATTTGTCAAGAATACGATTTGTAATAGACTTAAGGTTCATCTCAAGTTGCGTTTTTCTTATTTCAAGCTTTCTCCTATCACGGTTCTGTTTTTCAAACTGACTTCGTGTTTTCCGCATCTCCTTTTGAAGCGATTCGATATCTTGTAGCAGTGTTTCCCTGTCTTCTTTTAAGGCATCTAATCTTGCTTCTGCTTCAGCACGGTCCCCTTCAATCTTTAGGAAGTCGCGTTGTGCTTCCTGAATTTCATCTGCAATTTCCTGTTTTCTCTGTTCATCAGAGTCTATTATTGCTTGCTGTTCATCAATGATCTTTAAAACCTGCTGATGTTGTACATCATAGCTGGAAATTTCATCGGTCATATTATCAGACTTTTGACGTTGTCCAGCTAAGAATATTTCAACATCTTGACATCTCTTTGTTAAATCCTCAAGTTTTCGTGAATCACTTTCCATCTGTTCGGAGATTCTTTGATTTGATCGTTCCTTCTGACTTCGTTTTTTTGTCAGGTCCTCAATTTCAGTATTAAGGAGTTCTGTTTCCTCGCGGGTTAGCTCAAACTTCTGTTGAAGTTCAGCGTTCTGTTTTTCAAAAGTATCAAGTTCATTCTGAAGTCGAGATATGTTTTTATCCGCTTGCTCAATGTCTTTAGTGATACCGGTTTTCTCAATCTGTTTATCCTGTAATTCACCGAAGAGTTTTTGCCTTACAATCTGAGAATCAGCGATTATGGATGCATAAGATTTACTTTCTCTGTCCTTCTGATTGACAATCTGCTGTAATTCACCAATTTTATCTTGAAGTCCATCAAGTTCACTTGCTCGACTCAATAGTCCGGTTTTCTTTTTATTATTGTAGCCCCCTGTGATGTCTCCTAAGGTATTTATGAGTTCTCCTTCTAATGTCACCAATCTGGCATTGTGCCGGAATCTTTTAGTCAGCGCAATGGCATCATCCAGGTTCTCAATGACAAGCGTGTTTCCCAATAGGTGTAATATAGCGATTTCATAAATGTGCTCATAGTCGACTAATTCTTCTGCTATGCCGATGACACCCGGTTCATCAAGCAGTCGATCATCAGAGAATGTTCTGCTTCTCAGCGTATCAAGCGGTAGAAAAGTAACAATACCTGCTCGATGCTTTTTCAGATAGTCAATACCTCTTCTGACGTCCATTGCTGTTTCAGTGATGACATTTTGGATACGGCTGCCGAGTGCCACCTCTATTGCGACTTCAAATTCATTATCGGTCTGGATTAACTCAGCCACGACGCCACATATTCCGCTGAACTGATCAGGATATTGTTCTTTCGCTTGCATAATTGACCGGACACCAGCATAGTATCCTTCATAGTTGGCTTGTAGTTGCTCCAACGAACTGTAAAGAGATCTACTGCTACCGAGTTTTTCTTGATAGCCTCGCATTTCAGAATCAATCTTACGTAGTGCAGTTTCAGCCTCTTTTATCTTATCTTCAATCTTCTCCTTTTCTGTTGTCAAGTTTAATATCTCTGATTCTATCTGGGTAACCGCCCGTTGCACAACTTCTCTATCATCAGTTGCTGTCTGTAATTCAGTTTTAAATTTTTCCGTCTTTTCTTGAAGTTGACTGAGACTCTCCTGAGAGTTTTTGACTGTATCCTCAATAGAGGTGCGTCTGTTCTCACGTTTTGACAATTCTATTGTCATTTCCTGCATTTCAGTCTGTGCTTGTTGTATAGACTGCTTCGTTTTTTCAATACTTGACTTTAAGTCTTCTAAGACCTGTTTCCGTGCAGATAAACGACTGTCCTCAATCTTTAATGAAGAGTCGAGCTTTTTCTGTTCTTGTATACGTTGGCGTTTAAGGGTTTGCAAGTCAGCGAGTTCAGCATTTCTTTCTTCAAGTGCTTGTTGTGCTCTCTCGCGTGTTTGCTTAAGATTCAGTTGTCTTTCTTTGTGAAGGAATATTTTACGTTCAACTGTCTCATTTCTTTTTGCGATGCTTTTAATTTCTTCCTCTTCTGCAGTGATTGCAGTATCTAATTCCGCCCTTTTCAAACTATCATTTTCAATTTTCTCATCTGCTTCTTGTATACGTTGATTTGCCCCTGACACTTCACTCTGAATAGCATCTAATTTCTTCTGCATTTCGTTGTAATCAGCTGCCAATTTTGCATAGTTACGATATGCCAGACCCAATTCTAATTGTTTAAGTTGATCTTTTAACGTCTGATTGTGTTGTGCTTGTTCTGCCTGTTCTTTTAACGATTCGTTTTCTCTTTCTAATTCTTGTATGATGTCATTGATTCGTACCAAGTTCTGTTTAGTAGCCTCTAATTTCCGTAGAGCAGTTTTCCTATTGTGCTTATATTTAGTTATTCCTGCGACTTCATCAAATAGGAATCGCCTCTCTTCGGGGCGGACGTTCAGTATCACATCGATCTTGTTTTGCTCCATAACAGAATATGCATCTACCCCCACACCCGTATCCATGAACAGTTCACTTATATCCCGTAGTCTACACGGTGTCTTATTTATGAGGTAGCTGCTTTCACCATCTCGTGTAAGTTGTCGAGTGACTTCAACTTCAGGCGTTTCGATGGATAGATTCTGCGTTATATTTGTAAATGAAAGTGTTACACGTGCTCTTTGAGAGGGTTTAAAATTTGCACCACCATTGAAGAGTAGGTCCCGCATGTTGGTACAGCGAAGTGCGCGGGCACTCTGT
>CAZURU010000189.1:0-6019 GCA_964623585.1 uncultured bacterium | reverse complement strand
CCATCGTATAGCATCAGAGACGTTACTCTTACCACAGCCATTCGGTCCAACGATTGCAGTCTTACCAGGTTCCAATACTAACTCTACCTCTTCAGCAAAACTCTTGAATCCACTGATTTTGATGCTCTTTAAATACAAACTGCACCTCCAAGCAAACGCTAACAGATTATTGTTAGTTCCCTTAACGGTTTATCATCTTACTTTTAACTTGACTATTTATTATGTAATTATTACGTAAATTGTGTGTTTAGGTTACATCCGAGTCATTGGTGTATGAGGGTGTACGCGCAAGTGTTAGCACATCAATTTCAGTCGGGTCAGCCTTCCATAGGATTTTGACTGCTTCTTGGACGGTAGCCCCCGTGGTAAAGACATCATCAAACACGAGTAGTTTTTTGCCTTGAAGCTGCTCTCTATTTTCTAATCTAAAAGCCCCAATTATGTTACTTTTTCGTTTTTCTCTATCAAGACTACTTTGAGCGGAAGTGTGCTTTCTCCTAATCAACAGATCTGTTCTGACATCAACATTGTAATTCTCGGCGATTCCTTTTGAAAGGATAATTGATTGGTTAAACCCGCGTTCATTTAAACGTATCTTATGTATCGGTATTGGTAGGATGTAATCATATTCAGTTATGTTAAAGTCCGAAGACGTATTCTCAATTATCAATTGTATCAGGCATTTTGCAAAGTTTGTTCGTTTTTCAAATTTGAATAGATGTATCACTTGCTGCAAAGCACCTTCGTATAGTGCGATTGTCCGTAGTTTTCCATAACGTGGTGGGTTTGTTTCACATTCTACACATGTTCCATCTATATCGGGTGTTCCGCAAATATCACAGAATGGTGGCTTGATAAAATCTATCTTTTCCCAACAGATATTACATAAGAATGGCACTGCAGATAGTCCAATCTGTTTTTCACAGATTCTACACTGTGTGGGATATAAGAAATTGATTGCAGTGTTGAAGGTCTGCTGTAATGTATCTAATCGTAATCTCATTTGATTCATGTGCTTCTCAATTCTATTGTTAACTTAATATAACACGAGCAGCACAAGTTGTCAAGCAGGATGATTAGTCAATTCAATTTCCTCGTCGATATAGAAGTATTGTCGGATGGCGTAACGCACGTAGCGGAAACGGAGCACCATCATCAGATATTCTGAAACCGAGAAAATGCGGGCTCTGTTTGAATGTCTTATATAAGTAAAAACTCCTGTCATTCCCATCAATCACATCATAAAACGCCAAATTTTCCTCTATCTCAATATTCTCAAGGGGATACCAATCCTGTGCTTGGTACTTTTCAGGATGAAGTTTATATTTCTGAAATACCTCTCTATTCGCTTCAATGATGATCAACCATTCTGTGTTTGCATCAAAACCTGTGAAATCTCTATCTAATACCGGTATTAGCCAATTAAATAGTACCTCTGGTGCATGTGATATTGCACGACCTACTTCTATGTTATCTGATACCCATTCAGAAACCTGTTTGATTGTAGGTTGTGTTAACATGACAGATGCAAAAGCAACTGTATATATGAATGAATACATCCAAACAAGACTACCTATTACTGTGCCATACCGTTTACCGATGGTAAATAGAAAAGCTGCTGCTAATACTGTTAGAGGTGGATATATAATTAGCAAGTGACGCGCAAATGCTACTTTAAAAGTACCGATAAAGATCAGAAATGGAATGAGATAAAAAATCAGTAATAATGCAACTCTTGACTGCTGATTAGATAACAGAGACTTTAATCCATCTGTTTTTACAGAAAATGCTAAACGGGCGATTGAGAATAGTAATCCGAGACCAACTAATATCGCGAGTGGTAAACCAAACCCCCATTTCAATATATGCCACAAATGAAAATAGCGAGCTACCCATCCTGTGTCCCCCGTAGCGAACAATCCAAAGTGTCCTTTACGGTAATGTGTGGTTTCGTAGATAAAATCTTGTGTGAACGCATTCCAATCGTCTGAGAAAATATCAATTAACCAATATGGACAGACGATAGTGAAGGTGATGACCGCAGAGAGTATTATAGTTGCATATTTGCGGTATACGTCCGTACTATTTATGAAAATAGATAGGGATAAACAGACAAACACTGTAGGATACTTCACCGCCAGACCAATACCCATCACAATACCTAAGTAGATACAGGTTCTATTTCTGAGATGCGTATCACGTACAATTAGCCAGAGAAATAAGGTAACGCACAACGTCGCTGGAACATCCACAAGAGCAAACCTTGATTCGTTAGTCGCGTGTAACATTGCTACAACTAAAAACGCAGCAGCAATTAGTCCAACACGTCTATCGTAGCACTTCGTTCCAAGGCAATAGGTCAACCAGACAGTCAACGTGGAAAGGCAAACATTTATGAACCGTCCAAGCAGAATGATGCGGGATTCAGTCAGATCCACTCCAAAGAAATCCAATATTTTCCCTATCAGAGCGATCAGATGAAACCACGCTGTACCGGGCCAATTGAAGATTTCTGGGAATGCGCTGAGATTGATGAGATTAATTATATCATTGGCTATGAGCGTTTCACGAGGATCAGGTGTATCAGGTAATCCAACACCTATACCGATGCAACGGAGTATGACACTTAGAGTAAGGATAGTTATAATGAGCAGCGTATTACGATCGAGAGAATGTTTTAGGAGGGTAGACAGCAGTTTCATTGGTGGGAACGAGTCATACCCTCCGTAGAATCAAACACTATCATTTTCTTCAGAAATAGGTACTGCCTCAGAAATAGGTTCTTCATCAGCAATAGGTTCTGCTTCAACAACAAGTTCTTCCTCAGCCATAGGTTGTTCATCAGAAACTGGTTCATCCTCAGCAACAGGTTCTGCTTCAACCACAGTTTCTTCCTCAACCACAAGCTGTTCATCAGAAATTGGTTCTGCATCTACAACAGGTTCATCCTCAGCAACAGGTTCTGCTTCAGCAACAGGTTCTGTTTCAGAAATAGGTTCTTCTTCAGAAACAGGAATGGATTCAGAGATAGAAGTTGAGTTTGGCTTCAATCCTTGTGCAAAATCCTGAATAGTCTGTCCAATCTTCGTTGTATCAATATCGCTAAAGTTGACAAGTTCCTTGAGCAGTGGCATTGCTGCACCAGCATTGATGATAGAACCGAGAATCTTGTTCATGCCACCCGGTCCACTACCACCATTACTACCTAAGTCAAGTACGCGGATACTTTCAATGCGTTCAGCGGGTTTCATTAACTCCTTCGTAACTTCAGGCAATGCTTCTACAAGTGCAAGCACGGCATCGCTGACGAGTACTTGTGGCTCAGTCTGATTTTTAGCAGTAATCAAGGCTTCCTCACCATCTGCCTCAGCTTTGGCTTCAACGAGAAGTGCCTCTGAAAGGATTATTGTAGCCTCAGCTTTGACTTGCGCTGCTTCAAGTTCTGCCTTCGCTGTTTCAACAATAGTATACACTTCTGCGTCGGCGATCTTTTCTTTACCGATTCTTTCTTCATCCGCTTCCTGTTCAGCACGAATCAGTTCTATTTTGCTTTCACGTTCAGCTTTCTCGATTGCTTCAGCTGTTTCAACGGCGGCTTCAGCCCGTGCTTTTTCAGCAGAAATTTCCAAGAGTTCAATCAATGCAGCTTCCCGTTCTTTTTCTTTAATTGAAACGAGAATTTCGTTTTGCGCTTCAGCCTCTTTTTCCTCCCGCTCTTTATCTAACAGCACGATTCTACGTTCAATTTCAGTCTCTTTGACAGAAGCCTCTTGATCAATTTTAGCTTTCTCCACAGTAAGGTTTCGCTGAATCTCTGCTTCTTCAACCATCTGCTGTTGCTGAACTTTCGCAATCTCAATAGCCTGCTTCTGGGAGATTTCACTCTCTTGAACTAACTTTTCCTGTTCAATACGTTCCATCTCTATTTTTTGAGTTTGTGCGATTTCAGCAGATTGCACAGCCTGCTCCTGTTTAATACGTGCTTCCTCAACTGCTTGCAGCTGCTCAAACTTGTGTGCTTCAACTGCGCGTTCCTGTTCAGCCTTGTTCGTTGCAATTTCCTTACGCTGTTCTTCTTGTGCAAATTCAAGACGTTGTTCAACTTCTAACGCTTTTGTTTCTGTCTCCTCTTCCTTCTGCTTAATTTCGAGTTCTGCAAGAAGACGGTCTTCTTCACGTTTGACCTTGTTTTCATGTTCAATTTTCGCCGTATCTGTCTGTTTTTCTTCAACTTCCTTCTTGATCGTCTGGATGGCAACAACATCAAATCGATTGTTTTCATCAAGGGCTTCAAGTGGTGTTTGGTCAAGATTCGTTACTGCGACGGTTTCAAGCTTAAAACCGTTCTGTTCCAAATCTTCAAGACATGCTTCCTGAACTTGGTCAGAAAATTCTTGGCGTTTTTCGTGAAGTTCCTGCAAATCCATCGTTGCAGCAACACTCCGTAGAACACCCACAAGTTTACCTTCCAGCAAAGCATTTACTGCCTCCGGTGTTAAAGTTTTTTCACCGAGACTTGCTACTGCTTTAAGCACATCCTGTTCATTGGGTTCAATTTTGACATAGAATTCCGCCTGTATGTCAACCCGCAAACTATCCTTAGTAATCAGAGCTGCTTGTCCCTCCCGTTCAACAGGGAGTTGTAACGTATTTAAAGAGATTTGCTGCGTCACATTCGTGATTGGATTAACAAGTGTTCCACCGAATACAACACGTTTTTTGCTTCCCCCTGAGATCACTAACGCAGCATCAGCAGGTGCTTTCTTGTAAAAAGATTTGTAGATGAGCACGAAAATTACAAATAGGGCAATAAGACCCCCTACAATGACCAGAAACAATTGTTGTCCTTCCATTTCCCATATCTCCTTTATTATTTTATTCAGTTAATAATAACCTATGCAGATTTACGATAATACCGTATCTATAGATTTCACATCAAATATTCGTTTCTCAGGATCATAACCGATTAGAATTACAATATCTCCCTTTACAGGATTAGGTTCATCCTGTTTGACACGACATTTTACAGTTAACGTATGACCATCAGGAACTTGAACCCGCGCTGTGCCGAATGTTGAAGTGATTTGTCCGCTAACTACTCTTCCCTGTAAGCCAAGTAGGTGAAGATCCTTTGTAGGAGCATCGCTTTCCGGAAAAATCTTTGAAAGTGTAAGTGATAGGTATCGAGTTCCTAAAACACTACAAATAAGCGCAGCCGAACAAGATATCCAAAAGAATAGACCTGAAGCAGATTTGACATCAAGGATTTCATTGACAATTAAACCGGTGAAACTCCACGACGTAAAGAGTGTCATCACCACTATCATAAAAGGCACCCTTCCAATGTTCAGAAATCCCAATACGTCGGAAAATAAATTGCCACTGACACCTGAGCCTGCATCAGTACCTACTGCCGTATCCACCTCAATGTCAGCATCTACGTCTACGTCTACGTCAGCATCAACATCAAAGTCTACGTCAGCGTCTATGTCAAGGTCAACATCAGCATCAACGTCTGCATCTACATCAGCATCCCCGAAGTCCAGACCACCGAGGAAAAGCCGAAAGATAGCAAACAGAAACACAACAGCAAGTGGTGCGGTAAACCATACATTATATGTTACAGTTAGATAATTCCAAAAACTCATATTTTACCTCTGGCGTTATGCTAAGTTAATTAGGTAAAGGTCCTCATAATGCTCTTGTCTTATTCTTATCAAATATAATATATCAAATATAATATATCAAATATAATATATCAAATAGGTAATAAGTAGATGAGGGATATAAGAGACCGCCCCATCCCATGCTAACTCTACAATTATACACTATAAGCGTGAAAAATGCAAAATAAAAATCAATCAAGGATATGTAAAGTTTTTGTCACTTAAATAAAAAGGAACGCTGAACCCTTGCTCCAGCGGAGCAATATGTCTATAGAAAACGGATTGTCAACGGATTGCACTCCAGCGGAGTGCTATATACCTAAACGGACGCGTAAAGATTTTCCCTTTAACTT
>CAZURU010000188.1:4024-9802 GCA_964623585.1 uncultured bacterium | reverse complement strand
GAACGGCACAATCTAACAGAATGTGCTACAGTAAAGAGGCATTTTCATTTAGAAAGAGAAATGAAGCGGTGAACGGCACAATCTAACAGAATGTGCTACAATAGAGAGACATTATCATTTAGAAATGGTATAATATAGTTAAAGGGAGGTAAACTATGATAGAGAACCGGTTAAGAAAACTATGGGACAATTTACAAGGTAAAAAACCGCATCTACCGAATTTCCTATCAGAAATCCGCTTGGACGGTATCCGCGGATTTAATAATTTACGTGTAGTATTTGACTATCCGGTGAGCGTCATCGCAGGTGGAAACACTACCGGCAAATCCACAGTGTTGTTTGCTGCAGCGTGTGCCTATAAGGTACCAGGAGCAGGTGTTAGGGATTATATGCCATCCACACTGTTTCCTGATTACCGTCCCAAATTTGGAGAACGGGAAGATGTGCGCCAAGAGGTTACGATAGAGTTCAATTACTTGACTCTTGACGGACCACTTTCTATGCGCTGGCGGCGCGGCAAAGGTTGGAATCGCAGTTTCCTGGGGCGTAAAAACGCCAGTCAGCCAGAGCGACAACTCTATCTTAGAACACTAAGCAATCTGAGTAACCCATCTGAGGTGCGTAGTGTTCTCAATATGTCGCGCCTAAAATCTCAACCGGAAGAAACAGTGCTGACAGCTGCACAGATTGAGTTTGCACATCAGATGCTACCCTTTCGGTATTCGGAGGTGGTTGATCTATCTGACGGTAAAAAGAATCTTCTCTTTGCATCACAAGAAAGCGGTGCGGCTTACTCTGAATTACACATGGCTGCTGGAGAACGTGCTATCCTTCGGTTGTCGCAAGAAATCACCCAACTCAAATGCGCGCTCGTCTTAATTGACGAAGTAGAAGCGGGACTCCATCCTTGGGTGCAGCAGCTGCTCATGTTACACCTACAGCAGCTTGACCACCTTCAGAAATTATGAAAAGTAAATTTCGGAGCTTATCCGAAGAAATTCGCAGGGATACATCGGATATCTGTCGGATTGTAGCCCGTATGGAGGCAGATCAGAGAGATAGTGATATTCAACCTCTTGTGAATGATTTGCAAGGGATTTTAAGACAGTGGTGCGGGTAATCAAGTTAAAATCAGGTAATGCAGTCTTGTAGATATTGACGCACCTACAAATCTGTAGTATACTATTGCCAACACCCCACGAAAGGAAACCCGTACATGGCAATAAAGAAATCCCAACTTTACGCATCACTCTGGCAAAGCTGTGATGAACTCCGCGGCGGAATGGACGCCTCACAATACAAAGATTACATCCTCACACTCCTTTTCATGAAATGTACTGCCATTGGAAAATTGGATCACTCTCTAAGACAAGATTGTGGTATAATAACAGTATTACGGTGGTATATCTGATATACTATGCAACACAAAGATTATAATGCAAATAAGAACGTAATCCTTGAACAGCATCACACTGATTCGGTCTTAAGACAAACACTAGCGATAATGTAATAGTGATATTGGAGGTAAAAACGTGAACTTGAAAGTCCGGTTAAGGAATCTTGGAATTTTAAAATATGCAGAATTTTCCTTGGGGGATTTGACCATTATATGTGGAAAAAATAACACCGGAAAAACATACGCGGCTTATGCAATCTACGGTTTCTTAAAATCATGGCAAAACTTCATCTCATTTCCAGTAAGCAATGAACAAATTCAAAGCTTACTTGTAGATGGTACTATCAAACTCGAAATAGGACAGTATTGCAAAGCAGCTGCCGATGTACTGACCGAGACTTGCCAGGGATATTCTAATCAATTAGACAAGATATTTGCAGCAAAAGCAGGCAGATTTCGGAACAGTGAATTTCAAATTCAGACTGATGCAATTGACCCGTATAAAACAGAATTAGATGGGTCAATCGTTCCCGGACAAGAACCCCTACTTACCTTTTCAAAACGTAAGGGTAGTCAAGAGATTATATTTACTTTATCAAAAAAAGGAGAACGAGAAATTGATCCTATTTTTCTGAAAAATGCTATTCTGCAGATCGTCAGTAGAATTATTTTTGCTGATGCTTTTCCAAATACCTTTATATCTTCAGCTGAACGTACGGGCGTAGCTATTTTTCGGAGAGAGCTTAATTTTGCTCGGAACAGATTACTTGAAGAAATGGTGCAAACCGACGAAAAAATAGATCCTTTGGAATTGTTATTCAAAGTCTATCAAAGTTACTCGCAGCCAATAGAAGATAATGCAGATTTTACACGTGAACTTGAAGATATTGCAAAAAGAGAGAGTTTTATTTCCAAAGAACACCCTGACATATTGGCAGAATTTGCAGATATTATTGGTGGCGATTACATCATAACTGAAAATGACCAACTTGACTTTATCCCTACAGGTTCCCGCATCAAGTTGACGATGGTTGAAAGTTCAAGTGCTGTTCGTTCACTCTTAGACATCGGATTCTACCTCCGTTGTTTGGCAAAAGAGGGAGATTTACTGATAATAGACGAACCCGAATTAAATCTTCATCCAGATAACCAACGACGTATCGCCAAACTATTTGCACGTCTCATAAACTTGAAAGTTAAAGTCTTTATTACTACTCACAGTGATTACATCGTTAAAGAACTAAATACCCTTATCATGCTGAATAACGACAAACCACATCTAAAGAGAATTATAGAAGAAAATAACTATCAGAACAGTGAACTTATCAGTGCTAATCAAGTTAAAGTATATATAGCAGAAAAAGCATTACTGCCATTAGAAGAAGGTCGGAAAAAGCGCAGTAGAGGGTACACGCTTGTACCAGCAGAAATTCATCCAGAATATGGTATTAAAGTCAGTAGTTTTGACGAAACCATTGAAGATATGAATAGGATTCAGCAAGATATTGTGTGGGGAAGTGAGTAACGTTTGTGAACGATATAGATATATTACAAGAAATGCTTAAAAACACTGTCCGGGTTCCACTACAAACAGAAGGAAACCAGTTTTCTGTTGAACTAAAGGACAAACAGAGTCAAACAACCGTGGAAATCACAGACCTCCCTCATAACTCAGTTGTGATTAATACCGAGGCATTTGAACCCAAAAAAGTTATTTTTAACGGTTTAAAGGATGAGCGGAGACGGGCAGATTTCGCAATTGTGTCAAACGAAAATACGAAAAAATGGATTATCTGTATAGAAATTAAAAGTAGTAATTTAGACAAAAATAAAGTCATTTCACAATTAAGAGGGGCAAAATGTGTAATAGACTACTACAAATCTGTGGGAAGAGAATTCTGGGCAGCTAACAACTTTCTTGAAGATTATGAATACCGTTTTGTAGGTATAGCAGGGATTACTGAAAAGAAAAGCACAATACCTATGGGTTCTGCTAACCAGATCCATACCCAATTACATGATAGTCCTGATACTTTCCTGCCAATTTTTGAACAGAAGAGACTGTATTTTAAACAATTGATTTGAGAACGGATAAATAGATTAGAGACGGTATGAAACAGAAGTAGGAAATTAAGGTGCAGCCAGAGTCATTATATGACGCAAATCGTAAGACCTATGATACAAACTTGTAGCCCATATTCCGCAGTGCATGAATACAAGGTTTATGGCAATTTTGATGCCCAAATTTCCCTATATTATAACTTATTTGAATTAATTTCAGGGTTCAATCAGAGCACAAAAAATTGAAGAATTCAATATCTACAAGGGTTCATAGATTTTCAATAATTGTCAAAATACAAAAAAAGAACTGCGGAATGTAGGTTGTAGATATTGACGCACCTACAAATCTGCAGTATACTATTGCCAACACCCCACGAAAGGAAACCTGTACATGGCAATAAAGAAATCCCAACTTTACGCATCACTCTGGCAAAGCTGCGACGAACTCCGCGGCGGAATGGACGCCTCACAATACAAAGATTACATCCTCACACTCCTTTTCATGAAATATGTCTCCGACAAGGCTGCTAACGGCGACGGTGGAATTGATGTCCCTGAAGGCGGAAGCTTTGACGATATGGTCGCTTTGCGTGGCGACAAAGAGATCGGAGACAAAATCAACAAAATCATCGGCAGGCTCGCAGACGCAAACGAACCCCTCAAAGGTGTCATTGATCAAGCAGATTTCAACGACGAAACCAAACTCGGTAGTGGTAAAGAGATGCAAGATCGTCTGACGAACCTCATCGGTATCTTCAACAACCTTGATGACCTCAGCGGAAATAGAGCGGAAGGTGACGACCTACTCGGTGATGCCTACGAGTATTTGATGCGTCATTTCGCTACGGAGTCCGGCAAAAGCAAAGGACAATTCTATACACCCGCAGAAGTCTCACGTATTATGGCAAAGGTCATCGGTATCGGTGCGGACACCACAGGACGACACACGGTCTACGATCCAACATGCGGTTCTGGATCGTTATTGCTCCGCGCTGCTGATGAAGCTCCGAAAGGTTTATCTATCTATGGACAGGAGAAGGACAACGCTACCTACGCACTGGCGTGGATGAATATGATACTCCATGATTACGATGATGCAGAACTCAAACACGGTAACACACTCGCAGCACCTGATTTCATAGACGATGATGGCAGACTTACAAGATTCAACTTCGCTGTGGCAAATCCACCCTTCTCCGACAAAGGATGGACCAGCGGTCTCAATCTTGAGCATGACCCTTATAACCGTTTTGATGGATACAGTATTCCACCCGCTAAAAATGGTGATTATGCGTTTCTGTTACACTTCATCGCATCGCTCAAAAGTGATGGTAAAGGTGCGATCATTCTGCCACACGGCGTACTGTTTCGCGGCAACAGAGAGGCAGACATCCGTAGAAATCTCATCCGACGTGGCTACATCAAAGGCATCATCGGTTTACCTGCCAACCTATTTTACGGCACGGGTATTCCTGCTTGTATTATCGTGATTGACAAGGAAAACGCCGACCACCGACGCGGCATCTTTATGATTGATGCAAGCAATGGTTTCCTGAAAGATGGCAACAAGAACCGACTCCGCGCACAAGACATCCACAAAATCGTGTCCGTTTTCAACGAACAGACTGAGATAGAAGGCTTTTCCCGTATGGTGCCGACCTCCGAAATTTCTGACACTGCCAACGACTATAACCTCAATATTCCACGCTATATTGACAGCAGCGAACCCGAAGACATACACGATCTTGACGCACACCTCAACGGCGGCATCCCCGACACCGATATTGACGCGCTCGACCACTATTGGCAGGTCCTCCCAACGTTACGCAATGCACTGTTCACAGAAAACGGCAGACCCGGTTATAGCGACCTACAGGTAGACACACAACTTGTAAAATCTGCTATCCTCTCACATAGCGAATTCAACACCTATCAGCACACCGTTCAAAACATCTTTGAACAGTGGCATGATGCACACAAGCCGTGTCTATACGACATTACTATTGACACATCTCCAAGACTCATCATCAACACTTTGTCCGAAGACCTACTGGCGCGGTTTGATAACCTGCCACTCCTTGATAAATATGATGTTTACCAAAAACTGATGGATTACTGGGATGAGATCATGCAGGACGATGTATATCTCATCAGTGCAGTCGGGTGGGTTGAGGCGTCAAAACCGCGTGAACCCGATCAGGACAAAAAGATTAAGGAAACACCCGATCTTACTATCGGCAAACAGAAGTATATGATGGACTTGATTCCACCAGTGCTGATTGTAGCACGTTATTTTGCCGATGAACAGGCAGAAATTGAGC
>CAZURU010000188.1:0-4014 GCA_964623585.1 uncultured bacterium | reverse complement strand
GTCCTCACCGGTATGTTCTTCAATGTATTCCTCAAGTGCCTGTTCAGGAAACTTCTGAACAGGCACTTGAGGAATACATTGAAGAACATACCGGTGAGGACGGATTGCTTGCAGAGGCTACCAACGACAGCGGTAACGTCACCAAAACCAGTGTGAACGCACGGCTCAAAGAACTCACCCCTGACTTGATGACGTTAAACAATACAGAAGGTGATGACGAAGAACGCGATGCACTTGAACACTGCCTATCCCTAATTGATGCGAAAGCGAAAGCAGACAAGGCGGTGAAGGACGCACAACTCGCGTTGGATCAACAGGTGCTGGCGTGCTACGACACACTCACCGAAACCGAAATCAAGCAGCTCGTGATTGACGATAAATGGTTCGCCACAATCCAATCAGCAATCACCGGTGAAGTGCAGCGGTTGACGCAAAACCTCACCGAACGCGTGAAAGAGTTGGAGGAACGTTACGCACAGCCATTACCATCTCTTGCGCGCGATGTGCAGGAATTTAGTATGAAAGTTGATAAGCATTTGTTGAAGATGGGGGTGGCATTGCGTGAGTAATCATCATTCACATATACCGAATTGGGAAGTAATAAAATTAGGCGACGTGACGGAAATTGTCAAGGGAGGAACACCAAGCCGCAATATTGAAAAATATTTTCGTGGGAGTATTGCTTGGGCAATTCCTTCCGACATTTCTTCATTTAATACTACTTTATATATAAACGATACAGAAACACATATTACAGAAGAAGCAATAAATAATAGTGCTGCGATACTATTACCAGTCGGAACAGTTTTATTATCCAGTCGAGCAACAATTGGTGATACCGCAATTAACACCGTTCCAATGGCGACAAATCAAGGTTTTGCTAATTTTATTTGCTACGATAATTTATCAAATGTTTTTCTTGCTTACTATTTGAGATTTATAAAAAAGCAGTTAAATGATTTAGCAAGTGGTAGTACATTCAAGGAGATTACAAAGGGAACGTTACTGAATATTGAGATTCCCGATATTCCAATTCAAGAACAACTCGCCATCACCGAAGTCCTGTCAGATGTGGACAGGTTAATCAACGCATTGGACGCACTCATTGCCAAGAAACGTGCCATCAAGCAAGCCACCATGCAGCAACTGCTCACTGGCAAGACGCGCATTCCGGGGTTTAGTGGGGATTGGGAAACAAAGCTATTAGGGGAAATTACTGAGTGCTTGGATAACGTTCGCGTTCCTTTAAACGAGACGCAACGTGCCACAATGCCAGGACCTTATCCTTATTGTGGGGCAAACGGTGTACTTGATTATGTGAACGACTATGTTCTTGACGATGATGTAATTCTAATAGCCGAAGATGGCGGGTATTTTGATGAATTTCTCACTCGTCCGATTGCCTATCAGATGAGCGGAAAAATTTGGGTCAACAACCACGCCCATATTCTTAAGGCAAAATCCGATTACGATCAAGGCTTTTTGTATTATTCGTTGGTGCACAAGAACATAATGCCTTATTTGTCAGGTGGAACGAGAGCAAAACTCAACAAGTTTGAAATGTATAAGATCGAGATTAATGTCCCTAATGATATTGCAGAACAATCCGCCATCGCCGCTGTCCTCTCCGATATGGATACCGAGATCGCCGCATTGGTACAACGTAGAGACAAAACGATTGCCATCAAACAGGGCATGATGCAGCAGTTGCTCACGGGAAAGGTGCGGTTGTCTGAATCGCGGATTATCGCGGATAACACGGATGACGCGGATTAGGATAGTTTGGTGTTTGTCGCGTTTTTGTTTGAATCAGGATTACATTCTATAGATATAGCACTCTACTGGAGTGCAAGAACCAAACCAAAAACTCTATTTGGAGGAACTTGAAATGACAGCAAAAGAAACAAAACGGAGCAAAGACGATTATATACCAGCGAGCCTTAGAATCCCTAATTTAGATTTCGATTCCTGCTTGAAACATATAGACTATAATATTGAAAAATTGTCAGAAATGCAGACTAACGAGAGAAGTGTCCATTCTTTTGAAGTGTTAAATTACATTGTGCCTATAATTACAAACGTCTGTAAATTAGTAGAAAAGCCAACACAGAGACATGAAGATAATACCTTTTGTATACAGACACGGCTTAAATCCTGTCATCAAGAGGACAGCGAGAAGTTAGAAAGTGAATTGGGAAACATCAGAGGGAATGATATTTATGGGATTCTCAAAGAGGCTCGAGATAAGACCATTGCTCATACAAGTTCTTCATACCAAGGATATGGTACTACTCAGAAAGCGTTGTTAGAAGATGCAATATATTTAATTGAACGTGAAGGTCGTTTAAAAAAATTAGTAAAAAGCATAGAATTTCTGATACATAATGTTGAAATATCGGTTAGGAAGAAAGAAGGCAAACCGTCAAATGCCGATACAATTACTATACGAATACAAGTGCCCAAGTAGTCATCGTAGGTTGGATTGTGCAGTTGATGTATCAGACCCGGTAGATGCGGTTTCCTAACCGCATCGGAACAACGCAAAAATAAAACCATCGCCATCAAACAGGGCATGATGCAGCTGCTGACAGGAAAGGTAAGATTGTTGAAATCTGAATAAATTATGGGTATAATGTTTACAGATGAAGAAATCACTGCGTTTATACAAGAACGGAAAGTATTAGCAAAGGACTGGGCTGGAAAATTTACGAAAAGAATGAATCGCGGTTTCACGGAATACTACCAAGAAATAACAGGTGAGGATGAGAATTCATTCAGAATCATTGTAAAAAAGGGTGATTTTAGCGATGCGCTTTTTTCAGCTCTCTTAGTTGTTAGAATCCCAGATTCGAACAAATATTTTCCTCTTTGTCGATACAACGGTTCTAATCATCAACACACAAATGAAATTGAAGGAGAATTGATAACAGGATTTCACATTCATATTGCTACAGAAAGATATCAGAGAAGAAAGAAAGTATTTGGTTACGCTCAATCAACCACACGTTATAGCGATGTGAACGGAGCTATTCAGTGTCTCCTCGAAGATGCAAATTTTGAAGAGACCTCTGGGTTACAGATGAATCTTTTTTAGGAGGTGTAAACAATGAAAATTAAAACTATAGAACAAAACTTTATTGAAAAAGTATCGGAAATGATTCAGGTGATACCTGATGGCAAAGACCGTTTTCGTGTCTTTACACCCTTCAGGTTTGATGATGGTGACCACATAACCGTTGTTCTAAAAAAAGAGTCAGAGGGTTGGGTGTTTTCAGATGAAGGGCATACCTACATGCACCTTACCTACGATATTAGTGAAAAGAAATTATTTAGTGGTACACGCTATCAAATCATTTCAAATGCTTTGTCCGCGTTCAAACTTGAAGATCGTTTTGGGGAATTAATTCTCAAAGTTCAGGAAGACCGCTTTGGCGATGCATTATACTCTTTTGCCCAAGCACTTGTCCGAATGGGGGATGTGTTATGCTTGAAGGGATAAGCTTTAGGTGTCGCTTGATATATAGAAATTACGTTTGTAGTAGCACAATTCATTGTGCGTCTATGAATTGGCAGACAGCAAGTTGTGCGTCCTGACTGCCTCTAATCACATCTCTAATCACATATTTAACATCTGAATTATATATGCACACTACTCAAGCAATTATATACTTACAGCCATACTATTCAACAACAAATCTTCAACAAAACACCGATTTATTTACATCAATATACTGCCATTTTCTATCTTTATTGTATAACTCATAATATACCATTTCTATCTGTTTTCGCTTCATTACCGTTTGTTAGAAATGAAATGGAGTAAGGCAAAGACTGAGTAAGGCAAAGACTGAGTAAGGCAAAGACTGGAAAGTTTATACTACAATTGAAAGATACATTTTCAATTAGAAATGGTATAATGACATATTTATTTGTCTTTTGATTGCATTTTTTCACAAATTTTGTAATACCATTTCTACTTTATAATATACCATTTGCGTAGGTCGTGTAGAGGCA
>CAZURU010000187.1:0-9805 GCA_964623585.1 uncultured bacterium | reverse complement strand
CTTATACCATTTCAATTAATTTTTCTCTCATTACCGACTGTTTAGAGATGAAGCGGTGAACGGCACAATCTAACAGAATGTGCTACAGTAAAGAGGCATTTTCATTTAGAAATGGTATTACTTAATCCCTGATTTAGGAGAAATTGTTATGTATTCACATCATCAAACCAAAAAAATTATCTCTCTACCTAAACTCCTGTTAACAGTCATCTTTCTATCTACGTTTCTTGCATATTCATTTCTGGCGTTCAATTCAGAGAGCCAGGAGCAGACCCTTGCAGATAACCAGGAACAGACCTCTGCAGATAGCAAGGAACAGACCCCTTCACTGGCAGAGAAGGTTTTTGAAAAATACCAAACTTTTCTTCAACGCGAAGACATTAAAGCATTACTCCCAGTAGTCTTGGTGGAGATCAAAAGACCTGAGAATCAAAAATTTTTATTACCTGCGACAATAAATCTTGTCGTAGATAATCCAGATATTATCAAGAATATTATTCCTGACATAGATGATGAGTTTATTACTTTGCTAAAGGAAGATGAAGATATACAGACGTTCCTGAGAGACCCCGACGTTCAGTCTTTACTTCAGGACATTGATGCCATTGATGAGATTACAGAGTTACTGAGACGTGCTGAGCTTTCACTCGCTGAACGGGTTGTTGAAACACATGCTGCTTTGTTTGAAAGAAAGGACATAAGGGAACTTCTTCCATCAATCCTTGCTACATTGAGAAAACAGGATATTCAAGATCAAATTACGCCTGAACTACTCAAATCGGTGGTGATGAATCCTGATACATTGAAAATAATCATACCTAATATTGATGAACGATTCATACCACTCCTGAAGGAAGATATGGATGTAATGACATTCATAGGCAATGCAGAAGTTCAACTCTTGCTTCAAGACCGTGAAGCAATTGATGAACTTGCAAATATTCTTAATTTTAAATTAGTTCTGCCTGTTACAGTCAAGATTTCGCCGGCATCTGTAGAGTCTCCAATGCGAGGAGAACAACTCACAATTACTATTGATATTGTTGATGGACAGGACGTAATGGGATATGACGGCGTTTTAACTTTTGATTCAACAGCACTCCGCTTTTTATCGTTAAAACATGGTACGTACTTACAAGGTAAACTTCTAGCTGTACCAACTCCTGAAGTAACAGATATGGTCAGATTTGCACAGATATCTGTAGATACGCCAGCTCCCACAGCAGATGGTACACTTATTAGCATCACATTTGAGGTGCTTTCTGCCAAGGCATCAGAACTTCTGTTGTCTGACGTGATAATTTCAAAGGCTGCAGGTGTTGAGTTGCCAGTGATTATTGAAAATGCTGAAATCACTGAACCTTCAATAGGACCGTGGGACGTAAACAGAGATGGGAATGTCAATATTTTAGACTTGACCTTTGTGGCGTCTCATATCGGCAATGACAATGCCCCATCTGAAGCTGATGTTAATGGTGATGGAACTGTAAATATTTTGGATCTGACCTTAGTGGCACGTAATTTCCCGTAGTCGCAGGTCATTTTGAGGCGTAAAGTTCTGCATGAAGAGTGGTGCTTTGTCAAGTACAATTTTGTGTAATTTTCAGGTCAGTAGGTTCGGTTAGGAAACCGAACCTACCGGCCTAGGAACATTACTTGAGACGATTACGCCTTATAGAATTCAACTGTTGTTCCCGCCATGTCAGCGACTTTGTCTATAAGTTTCTTTTTCTCTTCCTCATCCATACCTATAAACTTCTTTGCGATATCTATTTTTTCTTGCATCTGTGCAGCGTTATCAGGTCCTGTAACAAGTGTACTGACAGGAAATGTCCACACAAAACGGATTGCTTCTTGGATACTTACACGATTCGGCACTACTCTTGGATTTGGACCGTGTTTTCCATGTCTGGATCCTCCGAAAAATCCGCCATTTGCCAAGGACTTCATTCCTATTACACCGATGTTCTTTTCAACAAGCGTTGGTATAACACCTTCAATGAAACTCTCATAGCTAATGTCTGCGATGTTTACTGGCAATTGACAAGCATCAAAGATGTCTGATTTTTCTAATACCCGTTTATGTGCGGATGGACTGGTATGTCCGGTGAATCCGATAAAACGTGCTTTACCAGACTCCTTTGCTTCTGCCATAACATCAAAGACGCCGTTGTTAATTCTTGCATCAACATCTTCTGGGTTGCGGACGGCGTGTACCTGCCACAGATCAAGATGGTCCGTATTGAGACGGTTGAGTGAGCCTTCCAGATGTTTTCTGGCATTGTCTGCATCGCGAGCAGTTGACTTACTCATTATGAAGACATCATCACGGTATTTTGGTACAAGGAGTTTTCCTAAACGTTTTTCACTTCCCCCTGCTTGGTAAGATTCTGCGGAGTCAAAGAAACGGACGCCTCCTGCCAATGCTGTTTCAATAGTTTTCTGTGCTTCGGTTTCTGACATTTCACCGATATGCCACCCGCCAACCCCCAGCATTGTTACGTTTTCTCCTGTCCTACCGAACTTTCTTAATGGTAATAATGTCCCAAACCTGTCTTGAGTCGTTTTTACTGCCTGACCTTCTACATTTGATGACGATATGATAATCCCGGTAGTTAATCCTGCCAATGTTTTTAAGAACGAGCGTCGATCAATCATTTTTTTACCTCCTCTTGTATCTTACACTTGTCGTAATTTTGTGTCAAGTGTTTTGTATCTCAAGTCTCACTTTGGAATTTATTTGAAATATA
This sequence comes from uncultured bacterium, assembly GCA_964623585.1. Classification (GTDB taxonomy): domain Bacteria; phylum Poribacteria; class WGA-4E; order WGA-4E; family WGA-3G; genus MSPOR6. The sequence continues at coordinate 7,055 of CAZURU010000187.1, read as the reverse complement.
CCAAGTTTTGTTGTATACTAATATAGCATTTCTCGTTATTAATATCATATATTTTTTGTAGCAATTTTTTTCAGATTTAAAACTATTATCCAATGTTAAAACAATTAACCAATAACGTAACTCGATGGGATACCTTGTTATTCCACCGTATTTTTGGCTGGGGGGACAGAAGGTTTCTCAGTCGTCTGTTTCGTATCACCTCTTGGAGTGCCAATGGTTTTTTATATCCATTGATTACCCTATACATATTTATCTCCTGTGATGCATCAATCGGTAGACCGTTTGTGTATGCAGCCTTTATAGCATTTCCGATTGAAAGATTTCTCTATCACTTCTTGAAGCAAGCGATGAAACGGGATAGACCTTTTGAAAAGATTGATGACATTGAGTTTCGTGTCAGGCCTCCCGATGAATTTAGTTTTCCATCCGGACATACGACATCTGCTTTTCTCATGATGACTCTTCTGATGAGTTTTTTTCATAGTCCAAGTATACAGATTGGTGTATTTTGCTGGGCATCCATAGTTGGTTTAGCACGCGTGTATCTTGGTGTGCACTATCCTACAGATGTTCTTGCTGGTGCTCTTCTCGGAATTTTAACAGCCCATATAGGTATGTGGTTTGTTTTGTAGCGCAACGCATTCCTCCTCCACTCCCACCCGTCAAATCTTGCTCACGCCAAATACTGAGCACACTTCCTCGCCTAATAACTATCCTGATGCGTAATTGTAGCATTAATTACAATTAAATGTGTATTACAGGTGTAACTGATTTCTTTTGCTTTTCATACTAAAGCAAAGAATATGCAACAATTACCGTATATAATTTCTGATGTAAAGCAAAATGTCTATATCAAAGAAATCTATCTGAAGCTCTATAAGCGGACAAGATCAGTTTACGAATAATCTGCTATTACCTTGGACATGCACATAATTGTTGCATACTTAAGAAGCATTCTCTGATGTTCATAAGACTATAACTGCACCAAAACAGATCTATATAAAATGAATATACTTATTGCAGGATTAGGTTCTATCGGTAGGCGTCACTTGCAGAATTTCCAATCCCTGAATGCTGGAGAAATAACACTATTGCGATCAGGCCGCTCTACGCTTCCTAATGAAGAATTGGAAGGTTTTAAGACCGAATATGACTTAGTAGAGGCACTTAAAAAACATAAACCGGACATCGTCGTTGTTTCCAACCCTACATCACTCCACCTTGATATTGCGATCCCTGCTGTAGAAATGGGATGCAATCTGTTATTAGAGAAACCCGTCTCTCATAGTATGGATGGGATTTCAATATTAAAAGACCTATCTCAACAACAAAATGTAAGAATACTCGTAGGTTTTCAATTTCGGTTTCATCCAGGTTTGCAGTATATTAAAGAACTCCTAAAAGGTGATGCTATCGGAAAAGTTACATCCGTTAATGTTCACTGGGGCGAGCACTTACCAGCTTGGCACCCATGGGAGGACTACCGTATCGGGTACGCTGCTCGTAGTGATTTGGGAGGCGGTGTTTTACTTACATTATGTCATCCATTTGATTATCTACGTTGGTTAATTGGGGAAGTGAAATCGGTATCAGCAATGACAGTCAATGCTGGGGGATTAGATATTGATGTAGAGGATACTGCTGATGTCCTGCTGCGATTTGTAGATGGAACAATCGGGATGGTACATCTTGACTATATCCAACGCCCAGCTTCTCATACACTACAGATATCGGGGCAGAAGGGTAGGATACTCTGGGACAACGAAGATGGTACAGTACATTGGTATCAGTCTGATTTAGAAAAGTGGCAGACATATAAAATATCTTCTGACTTTGAACGGAATACTATGTTCGTTGATGAGATCAAACATCTGATTGACTGTATTGAGAGAAACATGGAACCGTGTGTTAACTTATCAGATGGAATCGCGACACAGAAGATTGTCAGTGCAGCAAAGGATGCTGGTAGAGAAAGAAAAGAGATTTCAATTGCATAGTGGAATGTCTATTCTAATATTGTGTGTATCATCAATAGTCGTGAATCGGCCAGTTTTCTATAGTTGGCTTCCTACAGAACTGAAATTGGTAGGAGCGATCTCCGAATCGCGACATACAAGTTTAGGTTGGACTAATCAATAGATATGTGAATAGTTGTCGGTAGGGTTAAATAATGCAGGATTATTTGTCAGATTTATCAGGTAAGGTAGTTATCATAACAGGTGGTGCGGGGATGTTGGGTAGGGAATATTGTCAAGCATTCGTTGAGGCATCTGCAAAGGTTGTGGTTTCGGATTTACGCGGGGGTGCTGCTAAGGACTATGCAAACGAAATTAGCAGTCAACACGACAGAAACGCAATAGGAATAGAGACAGATGTGACAAGCAAGATGTCTGTCAAATCAATGATTGAAAGAACACTTGATGAATTTGGTAAGATTGATATCCTGATTAATAACGCTGCACTTGATCCGAAGTTTGATATAGAACATGCATCTGAAAATATACATACATTTGAAGACTATCCGTTAGAACTCTGGAATGAAAGCGTAGCAGTTGATCTGACAGGTATGTTTCTCTGTTCCCAAGCGGTTTCGAAACCTATGCTTGATCGGGGAAGTGGTGTCATAATAAACATCTGCTCAACCTATGGATTAGTTGGTCCAGATCAGCGGCTTTATGAACGTGATGACCCGACTATAAAACCTGCCTTTAAACCGATAACGTATTCTGTTACCAAAAGTGCTGTATTGGGCATAACACGGTATCTGGCGACCTATTGGGCAGGAAAAAATATAAGAGTGAATGCCTTGACTCTTGGTGGTGTATACAAAGATCATGATGATGAATTTGTTCAACGGTATAGTTATCGGACGCCGCTTGGTCGTATGGCGGAAAAATCGGAATACTGTGGTGCTCTTCTTTTCGTTTCATCCGATGCTGCATCGTATATGACAGGGGCAAATCTGGTAGTTGATGGAGGTTGGACAGCATGGTAGATTTCCAGGAAAACCGATCATCAAAACAGAACAGGGCTGAAGTGTTGGCTGTCGTGCAAGCACGTGGTGGGTCAAAAGGTATACCGGGTAAGAACATAAAGGAGCTCGGGGGACATCCTCTGCTTGCCTATAGTATTGCTTCCGCGCTTGCCTCTCCATCAATTACGCGTCTCATTGTTTCTACCGATGATGGTGAGATTGCCAATATAGCAAAAGTCTACGGTGCCGAAGTTCCGTTTATGAGACCAGATGCCTTAGCCACCGATGCTGCACAAGATTTTCCTCTTTTTGAACATGCCCTTTATTGGTTGGAAAACAACGAAAAATACATTCCCCATTTCATCGTCCAATTACGTCCTACATCTCCATTTAGACCAAAAGGTATGATAGATCAAGCGTTTAAAATACTGTCAGAAGATAAGGATGCTGATTGCGTAAGGTCAGTGATTCCATCACGACAGAATCCATACAAAATGTGGCGTAGTGGTGCGACATATCTTGAACCGCTCTTGGGTGATGAGTTTCCAGAACCTTATAACATGCCACGACAGAGACTACCGAAAACATATTGGCAGACAGGTCATCTGGATATAATACGTTATGACACTATTGTTGAGAAAAAATCGCTTACTGGTGAACGGGTTTTACCCGTAATGATTGATCCTAAATACTGTAGTGATATTGATACGTTGGAGGATTGGGACTTTGCAGAATGGAAGTTATCCCGTGGTAATCTTGAGATTGATATTCCGACTAATTTTCAAGAAGATACACAAAGCAAAACCGTGATTCCTTGCAAACCTGCCTTGGTCGTACTGGATTTTGATGGTGTTCTGACTGATAATCGGGTATGGGTTACAGAATCGGGTGAGGAATCAGTCGTCTGTAATCGCAGTGACGGCATGGGGTTGTCAATGCTCCGCAAGAAGGGTATAAACGTTGTTGTGCTCTCAAGTGAGAAGAATCCAGTTGTTTCAGCAAGATGCCAAAAACTCAATTTACCTTGTGAGCAAAGTATTGATGACAAAAGGGCTGAATTATTGAAATTGGCAAAAAAACATAATGTCAAATTGACAGATGTTGTATATATTGGAAATGATGTTAACGATTTAGAGTGTATAAAGATGGTTGGTTGTGGGATTGCAGTTGCTGATGCCCATCAGACAGTATTGAATGCAGCAGATATCATCCTAAGAAATCGCGGTGGTTTCGGTGCTGTGCGAGAATTCTGTGACCTCCTAATGAATTCAGAACAGTAGATGATACACATCAATATTTTGATAAAACATAAGGAGATAAATCATGCCTAAGGTGGTTCGACTTGGAGACAAACGTGTGGGAATGGGACAACCTGTTTATATTGTCGCTGAAATTGGCATTAACCATAATGGTGATATTGATAATGCGAAATCTCTAATAGATGCGGCTGTTATGGCGGGTTGTGATGCAGTAAAATTTCAGAAACGGACACCAGAAATATGTGTGCCAGCGGAACAGCGAGATCAGATGCGAAGGACACCGTGGGGATATATTAGCTACATGGATTATCGTTACAAGGTAGAGTTTGGCATCGACGAATATGCTGAAATAGATAAGTATTGTCAAGAGCGAGGCATAGCTTGGTTTGCTTCATGTTGGGATGAACCTTCGGTAGACTTCGTTGAACAATTTAGTCCGCCTTGCTATAAGATACCCTCGGCGGTTTTGACAGATGCAGAGTTATTGAAGTATCATCGCTCTACAGGTAGGTTAATCGTACTCTCTACAGGTATGTCTACCCTGGATCAGATAAAATCTGCTGTTGATCTTTTAGGACAGGAAAACCTTATACTTCTTCACTGTAATGGGACATATCCGTGTCCCCCGGACCAGTTAAATTTAAGGACGATCACAACGTTATCAAATATGTTTGATTGTCCGATCGGTTATTCGGGGCATGAGGTTGGGTTGCCAACGACTCTTGCTGCCGTAACGCTGCATGCTTGCTTTATTGAGCGACACATCACGCTTGATAGAGCAATGTGGGGTAGTGATCAAGCTGCATCGGTTGAACCTCAAGGTTTTGACCGGTTAGTCAAATACATTCGCACTGTCGAGACGTCTCTTGGGGACGGTGTAAAACGTGTATACCCTGGTGAGAAAACCGCTATGGAAAGATTAAGGAGGAAGAATACATTAATGTCTCAACCATCGTTCTTATTTGAAGAGGCTGTAATGTAGTCTGCGTTAAAAACGGAAAGACTATTAATTTATCGATGTTAAAACAATTTACCACTAACGTGACTCGCTGGGATACACTTTTATTCTACCGAATCTTCGGTTGGGGTGATAGAAGGTTTCTCAGCCGTTTTTTCAGATCTGTTTCTTGGAGTGCTAATGGATATATATATCCATTTATTGCCTTATACATATATTTTGTCTGTGAGGTATCCATCAGTAAACCTTTTCTATTTTCTGTGCTTGTTGCGCTTCCTATTGATAGGTTGCTGTATTTTTTCTTGAAGCAAGCGATGAGGCGCGATAGACCCTTTGATAAGATTGATGATGTTGAGTTCCGTGTTAGGCCACCCGATAGGTTTAGTTTCCCATCTGGTCATACAGCCTCGGCATTTTTGGCAATGACACTCCTTACAAATTTCTTTCAAATTCCAGTGTTACAGATAGGAACATTCTGTTGGGCAGTGACTGTCGGTGTATCTCGCGTATATCTTGGTGTACACTATCCGACAGATGTTCTCGCAGGTGCACTTCTTGGTATTTCGACTGCACATATAGGCATGTGGTTTGCATAAGTAGGTTAAGAACAAAAAGATCTGTTAATTTGGTTTATTTTTATCAAGATATAATCGTAATGCTGTTATCAAACAGCTGCGATATTCTTCGTATATCTCATTCTTCTACATAATCATAGGTGATGTCTGATGAAAAAGAAAGTTCTGTTTATATGCGGGTCAATGAACATTACAACGCAGATGCAACAAATTGCTAATGAGTTACCTGAATATGATAAGTTTTTCACACCGTTCTATGCTGATGGGTTCATAAAATTACTCAATAAGCTTAAACTTGTAGAATTTACGATAATCGGTGATAAACGCTCAGGTGAATGTCATAGATATCTTGAGTCTCAAAATCTGACGATTGACTATGGTGGGAATCAACATGAGTACGATTTGGTTGTTACTTGTAGCGATCTCGTTGTACAGAAAAACATTGAAAACAGAAGACGGGTTGTTGTTCAAGAAGGTATCACAGACCCAGAGACATTCTCCTTCCATCTTGTTAAAAACGTAAAATTCCTCCCTAAATGGTTCGCTGGAACCGCTGCAAATGGTATCAGTAACAACTTTGATTATTACTGCGTTGCGGGGGATGGTTATCGTGAGTTGTTTATCAAAAAGGGTGTTAAACCTGAAAAGATTCGTGTGACAGGTATTCCGAATTTTGATGACTGTCAAAAATACCACGACAACGATTTCCCGCATCATGGATATGTGCTTGTGTGTACTTCAGATTTGAGGGAAAAGTATCGTTATGAAAATCGGAAGAAGTTTATCAAGCGTGCCCTTGACATTGCAAAAGGTCGACAGTTGATTTTCAAACTTCATCCGAATGAAAAGTTTGCTAAACGTACTGCAGAAATCAAGAGATTAGCACCAGATGCCCTTGTCTTTACATCTGGTAGTGCTGAAGAGATGATCGCTAATTCTGAAGCACTGATTACCAGTTATTCGTCTACTATCTATGTGGGTTTGGCTCTGGGTAAAGAGGTGTATTCAGTCTTAGATATGGATGAGTTGCGACAATTGACACCTATACAGAACGGTTGCGCAGCACGGCATATCGCGGATGTCTGCCGTGAGGTGATAGATGATGCGTATAAATCAAATGCCTCTGTTTCTTCGTCCAATAAACACATTCCAGCACATGCATTAAACGGGTAATTTCTTGTTTGCATAATGCAGGCACACCACTCTGCTGGCGAGGCGGGGAATGCCTAAATGGCATTCATACCGTTGATTTCTTGATTTCTTCCTAACCTCGCCAAATTACCCAAATA
>CAZURU010000186.1:0-9867 GCA_964623585.1 uncultured bacterium | reverse complement strand
TGCGAGCCTGCTACGGGGCATAGGCTCTTTATACTCTCTAAATATTCAGCTACAAAACTTGTTTGCATTATTTGACGTGCAACCCCGTATTAAAGTCAATAAGTGCCCCATTGCACTACCGGGAAACCGCATTGAACAAATTGAATTTCGTAATGTGTCATATAAATATCCCGATAGTGATCGGTGGGCATTAAAGAATATTGATCTGTCAATTCAGGCGGGAACGAGTGTTGGGCTTGTGGGACACAATGGCGCAGGCAAAACCACACTGATAAAATTGATGACCAGACTCTATGATCCAACAGAAGGAGCTATTTTTATTAACGGGGTGGATCTTCGAGACTTGTCACTCAGAGATGTTCATGATCGGGTGGGTGTCATTTTTCAAAACTTCGCGCGTTATTCTGTATCTGTGAGGGACAATATCGGATATGGCCGGATTGAAGCATTAGATAATCCGATGCGAACACGAGAAGCAGCCCGCCAGGCAGAAGCAGAAACGTTTATCAAAGCGTTTCCCAAGGGTTTTGAACAAATACTCGGGCGTGTATTCGATGACAGTCTTGATCTGTCGGGTGGTCAATGGCAGCTAATCGCGCTTGCAAGGGCATTTATGAGGGATGCAGAGATTATGGTACTGGATGAGCCAACGGCTGCGGTTGACGTTGAAACCGAGTATAAGCTGTTCAAAAAATTTCAAGAGTTGATGTGTAATCGAACAACCCTTCTTGTCTCGCATCGTCTATCTGCCATTCGCCTGGTTGATCAAATCGTTGTTTTGAAAAATGGTGAGATCCAGGAAACAGGAGATCACGCTGTCTTGATGTCACATAACGGTCTTTACACAGACATGTTTGAGAAGCAAGCCCAGGCCTACCGATAAATAAGATATCTGAGGCTCCGGCTTGTTGTATCTGGCTATATTCAGAAGATTTAACACAAACACAATGAAAGGAGGTGAATGTCATGATTATCATTGAAGAGTCTCACGATTTTATATTTGGGGATGCAGATAATGCCCTGTGTGCTGAGGCTAATGGTGCTTGCAATAACGGTTGCGATGACGGTTGCAATGGCGTTTGCAATGACGGTTGCAATAACGGTTGCAACGGCAATTGCACCTAACAATGGACTTGTATTAATTGGATTTTTACGTGTAAAGTTTATTGTTGATACTGAACACGCTTGCGTTTCACTATATCTTCTGAATATAGCCATTTTTGATGGCCTCTTCTAATCTGTTGATTTCAAAGAGCCTCTAAACCCAAAAATTGTCCGAAGTATTAGGTGTTAGAATATTCATATATGGAGATACTTTTGTAAAATGATACAATTGGTTCAAGATAAAGGAGGCATGCTATGGCTGATCATGATGTTGTTGCTTATTTAAAACCCACCTGCGGATGGAGTAAAGGAGTTCGAGCCATCTTGCAAAAATATGGCTTGTCTTTCGAAGATAAGGATGTGATTAACAATGCCAACTATTTTGCTGAAATGGTTGAGAAAAGTGGTCAGACCAAACAGCCCTGTGTCGAAATTGATGGAGAAATGCTGGTGGACATTAGTGGGGATGAATTGGACGCCTGGTTAGTTGGTCAAGGGTTTGAACCCGTTCGTTCTGCACCTGAAGGGATTCTCACCAATGGCGGATGCTGGCAAAGGGTGTGTAAAAATCGAGCAAGGGAACAGTGGTGGTAGGCTGCATTATGTGGTCGAATTGTTATCTGTGTATGGAGGGAGACGTCATGGCCTTATGTAAAACAGAAGGGTTGTTGAAAATAGATGAACCGAAGAAATATCGAAAATCGTTTTACAATCATTATACCATCGCCGAAGATGGAGCACACCTGTTGTTCAATGGTTTTAAGGCATCTTTTCTTGCTTTCTCAAGCGACGAGATCGAAGAGGTGCAACATCTCTTGACCGATGGATTTGATGAAGCAACAGAGCAAAAAACAGAAATATGTGGAGCCTTGATAGATCAAGGTTTTCTCATTGAAGCAGATACAGATGAAATAGAACTCATCAAAATGGGACATTATTCGGCGCGTTATAGAACAGATATTCTCCCATTGACCATTTTGCCAACGCTAAAATGCAATTTCCGATGCGTTTATTGCTACGAATCATTTCCCAATGCGACGATGGATGATGAAGCTGAGGATCGTCTGATAAAATATGTTGCCAATCGCATTCATCGCGTTAAATCGATCCCGATTAGCTGGTTTGGCGGCGAACCCCTCACCCAATTTGATCGCATGTATCGCGTGACGCGGCGGATTCAAAATCTGATCAAGGAATCAGGTAGGGATATCAAACAAACGACCAGTTTTACCTCCAATTGTTATTTGTTAACGCCAGAAAAATACGACAAGCTCAAAGAGATGAATGTTACCAGTTTTCAAGTCACAATAGATGGTACAGAAGAATCCCATGATCAGTTGCGTGTTTTGGCTAATGGAGGACCAACCTACGAGAGAATTGTCTCAAATCTTATTGCGTTTTCCGAATCTGATTTGGCCCCTCACGTTAGAATCACGATGAGGATGAACTGCAATAAAACAATGATAGAAAGCGTCACCAAATTTTTAAATGAATTTCCAGAAAGTCTGAAAAAGATCACAAATGTTTATTTTCGGGATATTTGGCTCGTAGAGGACCGGGGCGTGTGGAAAGAAAAAGGAATGGGTAAAGATCCAAAACTTACAGCAGAAGCTACGACAGAGTTACATCGTCGGGCAAGTGTGGAACGAGATATCTCAAGTGGCGATTTGACCCTGTTAAACCGGAGTATGCCCTGTGTTGCTGCTGACAACAAAAATCTGATTATAGGGCCAGATGCAGAGATTTACAAGTGTACGCTGGAATTGGACCCTGGAGATCATGTGGGCAGATTAAATGAGGACGGAGAACCTGAATTTGATACCAACAAATACATGAGATGGGCCGGACATGATATTTTTAAGGACAAGGAATGTCTGGATTGTAAGAATTTGCCTACCTGTATGGGAGGATGTTTTAGATACCGACCTCAGTCTAAAGTATGCACTATGGATACTGATATAGCAGGCGCAATGAAAAACAAATACAATGCATACATAAAAAATGCTGATTGTAACGTTTTGCAGTGATAAAATAACATTCTGTCTTTTAACGATTTATATTTTTTTCCATCAATTTAACATGGGATATGAGCCCAATATATATGCGCTTTGACATTATAGTCAGAAAAAATGAAATGGTTGTTGCATAATTAAAGGCTCTAAAGGGAAGATCATGTTCAAAAATTACTTTGTCGTTGCGATTCGTTATTTGATGCGGCACAAACTCTACACCTTTATCAATCTGTTTGGCCTTGGGCTGGGGCTTGCCTGTTGTCTCATGATGGCTTTGTTTGTCAAACACGAATGGGCTTATGACCGGTTTCACGAAAACGAAGGAGAATTATTTCGCGTGGTGAAGCAACGGTTTCTCCCAAATGGCGAAGCAGACGCCTTCGACTTATTTGATACGTTGTATCCGCCCTGGGTTGTCAATGAGTTGCAAGACGAAATTCCGGGTGTAATACACACCAGTCGGTTTATGAAAGCTACGGGAAGGATTAATGTTAAAGAAAAAACATTTTGGAGACAGGTCGGATTTGTGAGCACTGATTTCTTCAAGATGTTCACCTTCCGATTTCTGGTGGGTGATCCAACAACAGCTCTCGCACGTCCCGATGGCGTAGTGCTGACCGAAAGCCTTGCGCGACAGATTTTCGGTGATGTCAACGAGAATTACAGCCATGTTCTGGGACAATCCCTGACACTCCAGAAAAAGCCTTTTGTGGTGACAGGTGTTATGGCGGATGTGCCCAAAACATCGAGTCTTCAGTTTCAAGCATTGGTCTTGGCTGAAGGCACTGAAAGCGTTGCTGGTTTTAGCGGTTTAGCGACATCTGGAGAGGATAGATATGGATCTCTCTACATGCAAATAGGCAAAGGACAATTGCCCGGCATGCTTGAAAAGCTCAATCATTGGGACGGAAAAAGCAGATTGCGAGATGATGACTTTCGACTCCTATTGCAGCCCTTGAAAGATGTGTACTGGAATGATGAGCTTCCCAATAAATACGAATCCAAAGGTAGCCTGACAGGGGTTTATATCATCTGGGGAATTGCCTGGATTGTATTGCTGATTGCGTGTAGCAACTTTGTTACACTCTCTGTAGCCGGGGCATCGGGAAGAATCATAGAAGTGGGGTTGCGGAAAGTATTGGGTGCTAATCAAGGCCAGATTATGCGCCAGTTCTGGAGCGAAGCTCTCTTGTTGAGTTTTATGGGGTTATTGTTGGGCATTGCACTTGCCGAAGTGTTTTTGCCTGTCTTCAATGGGTTTGTCCAGCGCAACTTACAAATTGTCTATTTTGAGGATGTCGCATTCCTGCTCTTATTATTGGGCACTTTGTTTGTTGTAGGGCTTGTCGCTGGCAGTTATCCAGCCCTGGTGCTGTCCCGGTTACAGCCGACGGCAGTCTTGCAGAGAGGAGGCAAAATTAAAAGCCAAAATCGTTTAACCCGCATGTTGATCGTTTTGCAATATACAGCGTCTATTGTCCTCATCATCGGTACAGGTGTTATCGTCCAGCAGCAAGATTATCTGCAAAACAAAGACCTGGGGTATAACGAAGAACAAATCCTCATCGTTGACGGGCCTGGAAATTGGGAAATGATTCAACGGTATAAACAGGAAATTTTACGGAATTCCCGTATCGCAGGTGTCACCATAAGTGATCGCACTTTTACCAATGGCTGGTCTTCAAGGGGTTGCCATTTGCCAAATGGCTCGACATTTATGGTACGCATTATTGGGGTGGATGTCGATTACCTCTCCACATTAGAAATCTTTCTGCTCGAAGGCCGCAATTTTTCCGAAGACCGTCCTCAAGACCGCAATCAAGCCATTCTCATCAACGAAGTATTGGCAAAGCGGTTAGAGACACATGGTATCTCGGTGGGGCAAATACTAAACATTGAGGGCGCGAACCTGACAGATCCCGTGATCATCGGTGTGATGCGTGATTTCCACACTGATTCTCTGTACGAACCCATTCAACCTGCGGTCTTGCAGATGCGCCAATTCAATAGTTCGCCAGCGTTTTTGGTTCGCATCTATACCGATAAAATACCCGAAACCATAGCTATGCTGAAAGAAACCTGGGAAGCCGTTGTGCCTGATGTGCGTTTTCGATTTTCATTTCTCGATAAAAATCTGCACCAACAATATCACAAAGAAGAAAGATGGCGTGAGATAGTTAGCTATTCAGCTTTGTTTTCTATCATCATATCGTGTTTGGGCTTGTTCGGGTTGGCGTCACTGGCGGTTGCTCGGCGAACGAAGGAGATCGGCATTCGCAAAGTGTTGGGTGCTTCAGAGGGGACTTTGGTCTGGTTGCTATCCAAAGAATTTGCCAAATTGCTTTTGGTCGCCAATGTAATTGCCTGGCCTGTGGCCTACTGGTTCATGGACGAGTGGTTGACCACCACTTTTGTCTATCACATAGATCTGGGCCTGGGCGTTTTTATTTTTGTTAGTTTCTTAACATTTTTCTTTGCACAGGTGACAATTTTGGGACACATATTCAAAGTGATTCGCCGCAATCCTGTGGATGCACTCAGGTATGAGTGATTGGCGGTTAAAGTGTACACCACTTCAGATTAGGAGACGAAAATGAAAATTTGCATGGTTACTTTTCAATATCCTCCCTTGGTGAATGGTGGCGTTGCAAGTGCGGTTCATCGAATTGCACGGAATTTGGCAAAGGCGGGAGAAGTCGTTCATGTTGTTTCACCTGGTTCCTTAAGTGTAGATACACCCATCAGTGCCGTTGAGGAGGAAGATGTAGTTATCCATAGAACATTTCCGAGTTTGGGCAATCATTTTGCTGATCCAGCACAAGTGAGAATTGTGGGCGAATATATCGTTGATTTGCATAATCAAGTTGGTTTTGACCTTTTGCATGGGGTTTTTTTGATTCCCGCCGGGTTTCTGGCAACCATTGTATCAAAACAGATCAACCGACCTGCCGTGGTCAGTATTCGCGGTAGTGATATAGAGTTGATGCGTCATACACCAGCTTTGTTTGGTTCTTTGCGCTGGACGCTTGAAAATGCTGCTTTAACCACGTCTGTTAATTCTATGCTTTTAGAAAAAGCAACACAAATTGCGAAAATTCCAGAGAAACGCGTTATTCTCAATGCTTTTGATCCATCAATCTTTGACCAAAGATCCATTGACGAAATTATAACGGACCTTCAAAAACGCAAGAATGCAACAGGTATGAGGCTAAGAAATGTGATACGCCAGAACCGCGCGAAGTTAAAAGGACGAAAATCAAGGGGTGCCGGGTTAAAGGGTGTAACGCCTCAGACCTTTCTAAAACGGCTTCAGATAGAAAAATCAAAAGGGAGTCTGATCATTGGCACATCAAGCATTTTACGTATAGAAAAGGGATTTCATATTCTCATAGACTCCTTTAAGAGATTGCTCAAAATCTATCCCAAAGCCTATTTGCTCGTTGTTGGTGATTTTGCAAATCCTGATGACCGTAAAACGTGGACCGAGCGTCTCAAAGCGTCTGAGCTGGACACTCGCATATTCATGACTGGACGCATGGCCCATCAATATGTTCTTGCCTGGATGAAACAGATGGACATTTTCGTGCTTCCCTCTCTTTACGAAGGATCTCCCAACGCGCTTCTGGAAGCCATGGCCTGTGGCCTTCCAGCAGTGGCCTCTGATGTTGGAGGGGTTAGAGACATGATAAAAGATTGGAAGAATGGACTTTTAATCCCTGTAAATCGGCCAGACGCGCTGGCCCAAAAACTGATCATGCTGGCAGAAGACAAGGAACTCAGGAAGAGTTTGGGAAATGCAGCACGGAAAACAGTAGAGAATCGATTCTCGCCTGAACAAGAGACCAGGACATGGACCGAAATCTATCGACAAGTAGCAGGTATCTCTAATGAAAAGAGCTAAGGAAATTTTACGCCTGAGGTTACTGAGGCGCAGAGGATTGAGCGTTTTGGTCGTACATTGCATAGAGGTCTAAACTTTGTCCAATCAACCACTAAAAATTCTTGCGATTTCTTTTCGCATGCCACCGATGCTATCTCCTCGATCCATTCAAGTGCATCGTCTTTTGACACATTGGGCAAGAATGGGACATGAAATAGACGTTATATGTGGAGACCCTAATACAGCAGTTTGGTTTAGATGGGATGAAGATTTAATGAAAATTTATACCAATTTCATTCGGTACCATCGCGTACCATCTTCAGAAGCGCGGCGTTTCCGCTTCTACGACTTTTTATTTCAGAAACCTTTACTAAAAAATAAATGGTTACAGAAATGTTTAAAAAACTTTCAGGATAATGTTGAGAGTATCCCCGACTTACAGTACTGGTGGGGACGAAGAGCGAGAAAAGCAGCAGTTGAGATCATCAAGCGTTCTGATTTTGATATAATTATATCCTTTGGAAGTCCCATGTCAGATCATCTGATAGGTAGAAAACTCAAGAACCTATCAGGCCTTCCCTGGATAGCCCATTTTAGCGATCCCTGGGTGGACAACCCGTATAAGACTTTTTCGTCATTTGCCCGATCTATCAATGCCAAGCAGGAACGAAGAGTGGTATCAGAAGCTGATCAGATCTTTTTTGTCTCCGAAGAAACTCGTCATCTCGTTATGAAGAAATACCCTTCTGACTGGCGGACAAAAACTCATGTTATTCCCCACTATTTTGATCCTGAACTTTATCCAGAATTAACGTCCCAAAATTCAAAGGTAGTATTTCGCCATCTCGGAACCTTTTATCTGCATCGGACGCCTGAACCTCTATTTCGAGCTCTTGATTTCCTGAAATCTCAAGATTCCAGTTTGGTAGAAAACACACTGTTTGAGATGGTTGGAGCCTGTATTCCCGTTGGATTGGTTGACCGGCTATGTAATGCTTACAATTTAGAGGATTATGTAAATGTAAGACCAACCGTATCCTATTTGGACAGCCTGAAGTTAATGAAAGAAGCAGAAGTACTGATCCTCATGGATGCTCCAATCATAGATCCAAATGTCTTCTTACCTTGTAAATTGGTTGATTATTTAGGTGCAGGACGAGCTATACTGGGAATTACGCCTCCAAAAGGGCCTTCTGCTGACCTTATTCGCAAGACCGGAGGCATTGTTGTCGATCCGCGGGATATTAAGGGAATCGCTCATGCAATTCGAACCTACGTCTTGGAATTTAAAGAAGGCGTCCTATCTCAAAAACGTGTTCCTGATGAATCCATAAAATCTACGTATGAAGTTACGACGGTTGCTCGTAATTTCAGAGACAAGCTACTTCAAACTGCGAAAGGCCGATATAAGGGCGTTATTCAACAACCTGAAGTCTTCATCCAAAACGGAGATTCTTAAAAACATCATGAACTTTTTTGAGACAAGAAAATCTGAATATTTACCCAATATAGCTGAAAATATAGCGCAGCAGGATCGAAAAGGACTTTCTGATCATGATCCTGGAGTCGAAAAGGCCATTGAACTTGGGATAAAATGGCTTTGTCTTGCTCAAGATTTTTCAGCTTCACAAGATGGTGGTGTGGCCAGACATTATAGCCTTATCAATGGCTGGGCAACTTCCTACCCAGAAACTACGGGTTATATTGTGCCAACACTTTTGGAATTTGCCCAACAAAGGGGTAACACAGAGATTCGTCATAGAGCAAAGCGTATGCTTGATTGGCTCATCTCTATACAATTTCCCGAAGGAGGATTTCAAGGTGGGAGAATTGATGCGAAACCTCGTTTACCTGTAACTTTCAATACTGGACAAATTTTGCTTGGGTTAGCTATAGGCGTTAAGGAGTTTGGAAATACATATCTTGGTCCAATGAAGCGTGCTGCGGATTGGTTAGTGGATACAATGGATTTGGATGGGTGCTGGCGAAATTATCCTTCGCCATTTACAGTTATTGGAGAAAGAGCTTATGATACACACGTTGCCTGGGGATTATTAGAAGCAGCACGTATTTTGCCGGACAAGTCTTATAGTGAGGCAGCACTAAAAAATGTAGATTGGGCAATAACACAACAGATGGAGAATGGCTGGTTTAAAAATTGTTGCCTCAATGATCCATCCAAACCATTAACCCATACATTAGGTTACGTACTTCGGGGAATATTGGAAGCATTCAGGTTCACGAAAAAAGAAATTTATTTATTAGCAGCTTGCAAAACAGCTTATGGAATATTAGAGGCTATGAGATCAGAGGGTTTTATCCCTGGGCGACTTTCCGCAAATTGGCAAGGAGCGGTAAATTGGGCCTGTTTAACTGGAACAGCCCAAATTGCCTGCTGCTGGCTGATCCTTTATCAATTTACGGGTAACCAACACTATAGAGATGCCGCATATATAGCTAATCATTTTGTAAGACGCACTCTAAACAGTGATGGCCCATGTGAAATTCAAGGTGCTGTAAAAGGCTCTTTTCCTATCAATGGTGACTATGGCAAATTTGAGTATCTAAACTGGGCTTGTAAATTTTCAATTGATGCGAATATGCTGGAACAAAAAATAACTTTCTGATCTCGTGAGGAATATGTGAAAATTATCCTTGTTGCAGGTGCGCGGCCCAATTTTATGAAAGTTGCCCCGCTGTGGAATCAATTGATCAAGGCACCCGATTTATTTAAACCGATTCTGGTGCATACGGGACAACACTACGACGACCTCATGTCCGAGATTTTCTTTCGAGACTTAAATCTTCCCAAGCCACATTATGAATTGAATGTAGGGTCGGGCAGTCACGCTTACCAGACAGCGCAAATCA
>CAZURU010000185.1:0-9873 GCA_964623585.1 uncultured bacterium | reverse complement strand
GTTCCTCAACCCAACCTACGGAAGAATGGAATAAAAATAATTCAAATTGGTATAATAATTAGAATGGACTATCTACTAGGGTTATGGACTTCATTTTGCCCAAAATAACACTTGCATATACCTGGTAGGTTCGGTTTCCTAACCGAACCTACCGGCCTGGGAAAATCTGATTTATCAAACTTACGTTATATTAGAGTTTCAACCATTGCCGTATTGCATCTTCAATTGTAAATAATTGGTCAGGTTGGAGTGTGCCAAGTTTTTTCAAGAACTTGGATTCTGGGACAGTTACTATGCTTTGTGCATCAAAAGCACCAGCAATATCTAAAAACATTGTTTTCACAGGAACTTCAAATCTGGAGTTGTGTAAACTCGTAGTGTGCGTTACGACGGTTACTATTGCACGATCCTGCAGAAGAACGTCAGTACTGATAACAAGACATGGTCTAACTTTTACTGCCATTCCGAGGTCAACTAACCAGATTTCACCGCGATTCTGTTTTGACATCCCCCGCCTCCGCTTCGTCATGCATAGCGAAAAGATCATTCGCGACTTCCGTCAGCTCGTCATCTGTTAAAGGGGCGGAATCCAGCATAACTACTTGTTTGATGATTTCAGAGGCGAGTGCATGTTTTTCTATCTCAGGAAGTTTATTGAAGGCATCCAATATCGTTTGTGAAACTGCGTTCATTTATATCACCCGTAGGTTTAAAGTGTATGGATAACTCAAACTTATGAATATTATACACAATGCCCAAATGAAATACAAGGATCATTTTTAATCAGGGATATCCAATTCATTTGACTCTGCCAACTATCTGTGATAATCTATTCATCATGTATTATAATCAGTTTATCATGGAGAATTAATGAAAAAACGAATATTTGTCACCTGTTTATTTATTTTATTTTGTGTTAGCCAGAGTTTAGTTATTCACTCAGTTTACGGTGAAGATGCCTCACTTGTTGAGAATATATTAGAAAAGCATAATGATACCTTAAAACAGAACAGTGTAAAGAATCTTCTTCCGAGCCTTCTAAAGAAACTTAAGGAACCAGAAATTCATGCAGCGTTGATCCAGAAGGATTTACCCCAGTTCTTCGAAAATCCTGATGGTTTACAGACGTTAGGAGATGAAATAGATGAAAAATTCATAACACTTTTAAAAGAGAATAACGAATTACAAGCAATATTCAATGACACAGACTTCCATACCCTAATTCAAGATAAAGATGCAATCGCAGAACTGGCAAGACTTATAAAAGCAGATTGGTTAGAGTTTAAAATACGAAATATTCACCTACTACTGCTATTAACAATAGTCATAATTTCGCTTTTTACACTCAGCAAAGGCGCAGATTGGCTCGTAGATGAAGCCGTTACACTCTCAACACAATGGGGATTAGGAAAAGCAGTTATCGGGGCAACGATCGTAAGTATCGGTACAACAACACCGGAGGCAGCGGTCTCCGTACTCTCAGCAATACAAGGTGAACCGGGACTTGCACTCGGAAACGCTGTCGGATCAATTATTTGTGATACAGGACTAATTTTAGGACTGGCTTCACTGATTGCTCCCTTATCGTTCAACAGAGAATTAGCATCACGATTGTCTAATGTTCAGGTCAGTGCGGGAGTACTTATGGTATTAGTCTGTGTACCGTGGTCATCTCCAGCAAAAGTCTTTAGCAACGGTGGCACATTACATCAATACATAGGATTTGCTTTTATCGTTCTATTAGGATTATATGTGTGGCAGTCTATCCGTTGGGCTGGTGCAATAACAAGCACTTCCGAACACGATGAAGAGACAGAACATAAAGAAACAAAAACAGTTCTCACACTATTTAAACTTATCGGGTCAATAGCGATAGTCGTTGTTTCTGCCCAAATCCTTATCCCAACGGTGAAGACGCTTGCAATAAAGTTTAACATTCCAGAGGAGATCATCGCTGCAACGTTGGTTGCATTTGGCACCTCATTACCAGAACTTGTAACAGCCCTTACAGCAGTTCGGCGGGGACACGGAGAGTTAGCGGTTGGAAACATCATCGGTGCTGATATCCTGAATGTTCTTTTTGTCGCTGGCGTTTCTGCTGCAGCCACACCTAACGGTTTACAAGCATCCGGACAGTTTTTCAAATTCCTTTTTCCTGCAATGGTGTTTATTCTGATCGTCTTCCGAATTGGGATTTTTGTGTCGGGCAGCCAGTTGAAACGTCCGTTTGGGGTCGTCTTGGTTGCAACCTACATTCTGGTGACAATTCTCAGTTATCTCTTTTCTATAGATATGCATTAACGTCAGTTTGATAAATCTGTTTTTTGTATTCGGCAGAATAAGAAAATTGTAATAAATAAAAGGACAAACTTTATAGTGAAAAAATTATTGTTTTCGGTTTTAACCTTTGGACTTTCAATATTCCCTCTAATCCCAAACACCTTTGCTCAAGATTACACACAATGGGGATTACCTGATGGTGCGAAGGCACGTCTCGGTAAAGGTTGGATTAGTGAAATAACGTACTCCCCTGATGGGAAGCGTTTGGCAGTAGCAGGTAGTATCGGTATTTGGATTTATGACGCACAGACAGGAGAGGAAATTAACCTAATTACAGGGTATACATCTGATGTGAAAAGCGTGACATTCAGTCCAGATGGATATACAATTGCCAGTGGAAGTTGGGACGCTACCGTTCGCCTGTGGGATGTGCGAACAGGTACACCTCTTCTGACGATGGAAGGACATACAGCTCGTGTTACCAGCGTAGTGTTCAGTCCGGATGGTAAAACGCTCGCAAGCGGGAGTTTTGATGGCACCGTGCTGTTATGGGAACTCACACCTGAATGATTCCCTTAAATTAACACCTATCGGCAGAAAGTTTATTGGTGATTATACTTCCCGATGTGCTATAATAATGTATTGGAGGAAATTAAAATGGAACGAATCACTGTGGATCCAAGAATTCTGGGAGGCAAACCGATTATCAAAGGAACTCGCTTATCGGTTGAATTTATCCTAAATTTACTCGCGTCCAACGTAAGTGAAGAAGAGATTCTTGAGGACTACCAACATATAACCAAATCAGATATTCACGCGTGTCTGAGATATGCCGCGCGGTGTCATAAGAATGAAATATATCTTGAGTTGAAGTCGGAAGCATGAAATTTGATAAGCTACGAATCCTTACCGATGAAAACGTATCTCCGAAGGTCGTGGCTTTTCTCAGAAATAGCGGGATTGACGTATTAGATACGAAGGAGCAAGGATGGTTTGGAAAAAAGGATGATGAATTGCTTGAAATAGCGTATCAAGACAACCGATGGATTTTTACACATGATACGGATTTTGGAACTTTGGCGATTCATGAAGGTAAACGGTATGTAGGTATCATTCTCCTAAGAGTCAGGAATATGAATTCACAAAGTATAATAAGTGTCTGTAATCAACTTCTTGATCACGACATAGATTTCTCGCATGGTGCATTAGTAGTCGTTGAAGAAACCCGAATCAGAATTAGACATAAAGATGAAGATTAACCTTATAGTAAAGTGAAAAATAAATGAGACATTTCACCGTTTCACTATACATGAACTTAAAATGGCGGTGCAGTCAAACGCACAAACGAGCGAGACACCTCATCCAATTCCTCGCGAACAACCGCATCCAATTCCCAACCCACACCACCGAGGGTGTCATCAAGTTGTTCAATCGTATCGCTGCCACTTATAGCAACGGTAACCTCCTGATGAGATACGACCCATGCCACTGCAAGTTGTGCAGGTGTTTTACCTAACTCGTCTGCCAATCTCTTAAGTGTAGCAATTACCTTACCTGTTGCCCCAGCCATTCGACGATCATATTCGTCTCTATATCGTCTTTCCCAAAGCGAACCAGCAGGCGGCGGTTCATCAGGAGCATAGGCACCACTCAATAACCCAACCGATAACGGACTATAACACATCACACCGAGACCTTCTTCCCGCACCAATCCAAACATCTCGGTTTCCAAATCTCGATTGAGCAGGTTATACATATTTTGTACGCACATATACGGAGTAGCGTTAATGCTATCAGCAATCCAGAGCGCTTTACAGACGTGCCATGCCTGATGGTTGCAGCAGCCAAGGTAGCGTACTTTACCAGAACGCACCAGATCGTCTAACACACGGATCGTCTCCTCTTGCGGCGTTGTGTCATCAGGAACATGAATCAGGTAGACATCAATGTGGTCAGTGCCGAGACGCGTCAATGAACGGTCTATCTCCCGCATGATATGGTATCTGGATAACCCGTAATCGTTTGGTCCCTGTCCGATGTGGCTACAGACTTTGGAAGTAATCACCACATCATCCCGTTTCCCTTTTATTGCTTTACCGAGAATAATCTCTGAACGCCCAATATTTGCCCGGTCATCCATCGGACCGTATATATTTGCACAATCAATCAGGTTGATACCGTTATCAATAGCGTGTTCAATCAACCGTTGCGCAGCGTTTTCGTCAGACTGTTCCCTCAATCCTAATCCCAATGCAAGTGGACTGACTTTAACGCCTGCTTTACCAAAATTGACATATTCCATAATCACTCTCCCATAAACTGTTCCCAATAACTTTACGCACCTTCAAGTGGAAAGGGGTTTGACTCTCATTTCGTGATATGATACAATTATTTTAGCATGAATCCTGACAGATTACAACTATACAAACACCAAAGAGACGGCACACGGAGAGTGCCTACTACTATTAAGAGCAATAGGACGTCAAATAGTGGTATGTTTATACCATTTCAATTAATTGTTCTCTCATTACCGACTGTTTAGAGATGAAGCGGTGAACGGCACAATCTAACAGAATGTGCTACAGTAGAGAGGCATTTTTATTTAGAAATGGTATTACTTGAAATATCAATAGGGGACGAAAGCATGACACAACAAGAGTTTCAGAAAATCATACAAGCACCTCTCACACCAGAAAAAGCTTCCATGACATTGGATGAATTTCTTGAATACGATATAGAGGGTTATGAATACGTTAAAGGAGAATTAGTGCCGAAGTCACCTGCCACAAGGGCACATAGTAAGATTAGTGTTAAGGTTATTCGATATTTAGATCGATATGTGGACGAGAATCAGTTGGGAGAAGTACATGTAGAAGCGACTTTTCGGGTCGGTGAACGAGGGCTGAAACCCGATGTGGCGTTTGTTTCAAGTACCCGATTGGATGGAGATGAAAACAAAGGTTTTCCGATCCCCCCTGATCTGGCGATTGAGGTGATTTCACCGACAGATGTTCAGACCCGCGTTGTTGAAAAAGCGTTCGCTTATCTGAATGCCGGAACACGTCTCGTCTGGATTCTTGAACCCCGTTCCCACACTGTAACAGTTTATCGTTTTGAAGAAGATATTGTCCTGCTCCAGTACGAAGACACACTCACGGGTGCAGATGTTGTACCGGGATTTACGTGTCCCGTCTCACAACTCTTTGAGTAGTAGGCTGTCAATTCCTATGATACCCGCAGCGCACTAACAAACCTCTGCATATCCGCAGGTTTCGGAGCTGAAAACATCAAACGTTCATGTGTAACTGGATGCTCAAATTGAAGTGTTCGGGCATGCAATGCTTGTCGTTTCAGGTGTATGAGCGAATGCTTCACAGGAAGTGTGTCAGCATCTTTCAAAGCACGTTGTTCACCCCCATAAACAGGATCACCAGCAACTGGGTGTCCAATATGCTGAAGATGCACACGGATCTGATGAAGCCTTCCCGTTTCTAATGTGAGTTGAACAAGCGAAAAACTGTGATAAATCTCCAAGACCTGATAGTGTGTCACAGCCTGTCTGCCGTTATTATTGACTGTGGTCATTCGCCTTCTATCGCTACGACTCCGAGCGATCTGCGCATCAATCGTCCCTGTAACTTCAGCGGGAACACCACATACAACGGCAACGTACTTGCGCGTTATCGTATGCTTTTCAAACTGTAGTGATAAATTGCGATGCACAACATCGGCTTTCGCAACAACGAGAACCCCTGATGTATCCTTGTCTAATCGGTGAACAATACCAGGTCTTTCAATCCCTCCGATACCTGATAGGTCATCACAGTGTGCCAACAGTGCATTGACAAGTGTTCCCGTATTCACACCACTTGCCGGATGAACAAGCATCCCCGCAGGTTTATTCAGAACAAGTAAGTCGCTATCTTCGTAAAGAATGTCAAGTGGGATATCCTCAGGGTGCGCTGTTTCTAAAGGTTGGGATTCAGGAAACGCGATGCAAACTTCGTCTCCAACGCGAAGTGTCCGACTCGGTTGTGTGGAGACTTTATTGTTGACGGTAACCATCCCCTCACGAATAAGTTTCTGTAGATACGTGCGCGACACATCTTCGGTCGCATCGATAAGAAACCTATCCAACCGTTTTCCTTTGTGTTCAGTTTGAATGTGGAAAATGTGTGCCTTTTTATCCATAATTATGTGTAGAGTGGACACCTACATCTTATCCTCACCTTCAAGTTTGATTTTCTCTAATTTACCAATCGCATCCTGTAACGTCTGTAAATCATCAGGAAATTCTCCCCAATGTAAGTCCTGTAAAAGTTCAAAAGATTCTTCAATACTGTAGGAAGGGGTAGACTTTGATGACTTTTTCTCGCCAGATGTGTTTGATGTGTAAAACGCCTCGTGTTCAGAGACGATTTTGTGGACGTTTGAATACGCTGATTCTAACTCCTTTAAATACAGTTCATAAAATCTCGGTTTTACACCAGGAGGTAAACGTTCCTCATGCCCATCAAGGTAGACCACATGAATACCTTCAGGAATGGCGCCAAACATCATCAGCTCATATTTCTCTTTACGACTTAACCTCTTTCCAGAGAATTTTGAGAACGCTTTGCCATCTTCAACAGTGACATATACTGTTTCTGTATTCGCCGCCAATAAAGATTGATATGATGCAACAATCCAGAACTTAAGATACGCATCTTCATATTCCCGCCACGTATCAACCTCTGAAGGCAATTGAAGACTTTTTAGCATTGCATTTCGAGCCTTCAAATCTACGACACGCCAAAGGTTTTTACGATTAATCATGTAAACTCTTCGCTGCAACACCATCCGATAGTCAGCATAGTTGACGAACGGTTGTCCGAGTGAAAGGTTGCGTTTAATCCATTTATCAGGAGGATATATTCTATCAAGTTTTTTCCGACGATCTGATGGGATTTCCGTGTTATATTTCGGAGACCACATGTCTTGCATGTCGGCTACAGAATAGGGTTGATATTTCTTTTTCACAGTCTCAATATCTATACGTTCCCAATCAAGTTGAATCGGGTGTTTTTTCGTCCCACTGTCCTTATCAGCAATAGGTTCATATAATCTATCTGAACCTACAGAGGAATCATAAGTATGTATATGCTCAATCAGTTCACCATCAGGGGTAGCGTGCTGATGCGGTTCTGAGGCAGGAATGTTACCAAGTATTGGCTCAGGGGTTTTGACAGGTAAAAACAAATATCCTGCAATACCTATCCCTATGATGAGAATGAATATGAAGAATACTCCGATGCGTCTGAGCATGTTTCTAATATTTATCGGGTTTTGAATACTTTTGATATGACGTTTCTATAGATTATACTCTTGATGCAGAATATAATCAACCTATTAGGAATAGGACCTTTCAAAACGCCGCTGACGAGGTTTCCTAACCTCGTCAATCATCAAACCTTTCCAAACCCTACTCGTGAAGTTTCCGAAACCTGCACAAAGCCATTGATTGCTGATAAATTCAAATTTTACTTGACAACACATATCCAATAGGTTAAAATAGAGGGCATACAGAACCTTTCTCTGGGTCGTGTGAATGCGTTATCGGGTCGCAGGTTCGACTCCTGCCAGCGGGTAGAGTGTAATGCAAAACCTGCTGTAGCTCAGTTGGTAGAGCATCTGTATTCCGATCCTTATCCAGAGATCTAATTGTGCGGGCCGAAGTATTGCGTTATCTATTGAAATCTTCGCAATACGTACCTTGCCCGCCTTTTAACATTACTTTTCAACATTTCTTTACGTTACGGCATTTCTTTACTTTAGGACATTTCTTTTTAGCGTCATTTCTTTTAGGGACAACATGGGATATCTGAAAAAATACGCACCTTTACACCCAACGCAAAAACAGCCGTTGGATGAACAACAGATAAAAAACAGTGCTGAGGGATACGTCTATCCTGTGTCCATCTGGACGAACTTAGACCGATTTCTTATATTAGGTACCGAAGGTGGATCCTATTACGCAACAGAACAGGACTTGACAAAAGTCAATGTTGATGCTGTCCTGAAATGTATCGCAGAAGACGGCATACAGGTCGTTGAACGGATACGCGAGGTCTCTGTCTCTGGACGCGCACCGAAAAATGAACCCGCATTATACGCATTAGCTCTGGCATTTGCCCACGGGAATGTTGCAACAAAACGCAAAGTAGAAGAGGTATTCAGTGATGTCGCTCGCATCGGAACACACCTCTTCAGTTTCGTCTCCTATATTGACGGTATGCGAGGATGGGGTAGGTCATTACGAAGGTTGATCGGAGAATGGTATCGTTCAAAGGACGAAGACACATTGGCATTCCAAGTGCTAAAATATCAAGCTCGCAACAAATGGAGCCATGCAGACGTGCTTTCAAAATGCCATTACGGTGAAAACCACCCCATCTATCGGTGGATTAAAGGAATTGATACCGACAGACGAATTGTGCATCGCGGTGTAGAAGATGATCAAAAAATCGCTACCGTCTATGAGGCTACCGATGCTCTCCCTGAACTGCTTGTTGGGTATGAAGAAATAAAACAATCTAAAAAACGGGCAGATGTAATTGAACTCATACAAAAGCATCAATTTACCCACGAAATGGTTCCTAATGAATGGAAAGATGATACGGATGTTTGGGCAGCACTCTTAGCAAACATGCCTGTTATCGCCACCGTCAGAAACCTCGGAAAAATGACACAAGTCGGGCTGCTAAAACCTTTTGTCCCTGAAATACAGACAGTGCTGGAGAGATTGTCCGAGGAATCCATCCGAAATTCAATGATACACCCAATTCAGATTCTAATCGCGTTGATTACATACCGCTCAGGTAAGGGTGTTCGCGGTAGTTTGACATGGGAACCCATCCCACAGATTATTGACGGTTTAGACGCAGCTTTCTACACAGCGTTTGATAATGTTGAACCGAGTCATAAGAATACTTTGCTGGCACTTGATGTTTCAAGTTCAATGGCTTCCTGCAGTGTAGCAGGTTGCGAGGGACTAACACCACGAAACGCCTCTGCTGCAATGGCATTGGTTACTGCACGCACCGAACCGAATTACCACATCTTCGGATTCTCTGAAAGTTTCGTCCGAGTGCCAATTACTGCAACGGATAGACTGGCAAGCGCGGTTGATGCTGTGTCTGCTTTTCCGCACGGTAAGACAGATTGCTCGCTGCCTATGCTATATGCAATAGAAAAGAAACTTGATGTTGACCTATTCGTAATCTATACGGATAACGAAACATGGTTCGGCGACATCCATCCGAAAACAGCTTTAGATATGTACCGCCAAGAAATGGGACGACCCGCAAAGTGTGCCGTTGTCGCAATGCTTGCAAACAACTTCTCTATCGCTGATCCAGAAGATGCCGGGATGTTGGATTTCATCGGATTTGATACAGCAACACCAACCCTTTTAAGCGATTTTGCAAAATGAACTGTCCTGTCAAACACGTGAAAACATAAATGCACCCTCACGCGGATGATGCTTGTTCCCAAGTTTTTCTGACATAGTGCACAGATTCTTTAAAACCTTGTCGTCCTTGTTTACTCGCTTCC
>CAZURU010000184.1:0-9915 GCA_964623585.1 uncultured bacterium | reverse complement strand
ATTATAGAGCAATACATGTCGCCAGTTAATATTTGATTGGCGTGCCTCTACACGACCTACGCAAATGGTATATTATAAAGTAGAAATGGTATTATATCACAATCTTGTCTAAGGTAGTGGTTTAAATTTCCGATGGCAGTACACGATTCAGAAGAAGGCATTCCTTGTGAATAGCAGCTTGATTCACAAACTCAACAATCCGCGCAATCCGTGTCATCCGTGATAATCCGCGATTCTGACAGTTCAGGGGCAAAATCTTTACGTGTCCGTTTAGGTACATAGTACTCCGCTGGAGTGCAGCCTGTTGACAATTCTTTTTCTATAGACATATTGCTCCGCTGGAGCAAGGGTTCAGCGATCCTTTTTCTTAAGTGACAAAGACTTTACATATCTTTCAATCAGCGAATCAGCTCCAATCAGCACACACAAATTTATATCGTACCAGCCATTTTACGTGCAACCCAGAACAATCCTAATAATAAGATAATCAATCCACCCCACAGCGGATGTGCCCAAATTCGTGTTCTCTTGACGATAGGTTCTGGTTCTGGTAATGCTGATAGATGATCTAACAACGTTCCAACATCAGCGATAGAGACTAATTTGCCATCTGTAATCTTTGCGATTTCTTCCAGCACATCAAAACGTGCCAAACGTCCTTGCTGCTCCCTATTCAAACCTTGCACGGATAAGTCTGTCTGAACAGAGGCTCCTGTCTCACTACTGGTTGCAACAAGACGGTAGTTGCCGGATTCTTTCGGTTCAAACGTCCCAACAAACAATCCAATTGCGTCTTCTACGCCAGGTTGAAGGCGTATTGTATCCGTTTTACCTGATGGTGAAATCGCTTGTACAGTAACTGTGCCTCTATTCAATGGACCACCTACATTGTCAATTACATTAGCGTTTAGGGTTAAAACATCATCAACATGCGGTCTGTCAGGTGAGTAGAACAGTCGTATCGCTTCACCTTGTGCCATCTGTCGTCGATATGCCATCCAACGTGCTACTTGACTCCAGAAGCGATAATGGTGTTTATCTTCAACGCCATGTCGCCAACGCCATGCGCTGTCTGTTCCCATAAATAGCACTTTTCCTGTGCCGTAAGTCTTTGTAACGATGAGCGGTACACGTCCGGATGCAGTTGCGATTTGATCGTGTACTGCGAGAATCTCTGTTCCTACTTTAGCGCGTTGGACACCTGCATACCAGAAGAATCCTGGCAATCCACGCCATACATCGCTGTTATCAAGGTCAGAATCACCGAGTCGGGTTAACAGGCTCCGTTGTCCGGCTTCGGTGAGTGCAAAGTAACCTTGATTACTTGTCCCGACCCCTTTCGGCATCGTTGCGTCTAATACTACCGGATATAAGTCAGCAAGTGGTCCTGTGGTTAGCGACTCCTGTGCGCCTTTACGTCCTGGTATAAATACGATTCCAGCAGCTTGTGCGCTGACGAGTTTACGTAGGTCTGTTGCTTGTTCAACTGTTAACTGTCCTGCTGTAATTCCGACATCTCCAAGAAACACGACATCAAATTTGGTAAGTTCCCTTTCATCTGGCATTGTTTTAATGTAGGTTCTACCACCCCCCACCTCCGGCAACTCAGGATGGAAGAGTAGACATGTCACATCAACACCAGGGTCCCGTTCTAAAGCATTGCGAAGGTATCGGTATTCCCAACGGGGATAAGATTCAATCACGAGGACTTTCAACTGTTCTTTCCGTATAGATATTGGAGCGGAAAGTTGATTGTTTTCAGGGATCAACTCCTCCATGTCCTTTTCAATCCGCAAACTGAGTTCGAAATCACCCGTCTCTTTCGGAGTCCAGGCGATACTGTCCTGCGCTTTTCCCATTGCTGGGACAGTGATAGCCTTTGAAATTGTCGCTTTATCATTAACGCTCATAGTGAGGTTTACAATTTTGTCCTGTCCAATTGTGTTGTGCACCAGATACGGAATGCGTAGTTGCTTCTTTGTTACACCGTAAGTCGGTGCGTCCATGCTAACTAATTCAAGATCGGGTAATGGTACTTCACTGCCAACGCCAACCGTAAATACAGGGATACCTTTCATGTGAAACCGAGTTGCTGTTTCTACCGGTGAGTTTCCTACATTCCAATCACCATCAGACACTAAGACTACGCCGCGCAGATTTGTATGATTCTCAAAGATATGGTTTAGACCGGCGTTTATATCTGTTGCCTCTTCAGCGGGTTCTAAGAGCGAAGAAAACGATTCAAAAACTACATTGAGTTCTGAATCGTCCGCTGATTTCCATGTGTCTTCGGACAACAAGGGTTCAATCGTCTCTGTGCGACTTTTTCGTGTTTCAGTGGTGTTTTGTTCATCTATGACATCGCGTGTTAGCATACTGTTAGATGTGTCCCATAGTACTGCAAGTGTGGAACGGACTTCTGGGGGTTCCGATTCTAACCATTCGGGTTGATTTAGCGTGACGACGACGAGACAAACAAGCACAAATCGGAGTAATTCAAGTAGACCGATCCGCTTACGGTAATTGCTTCGGTGCCACGCAAACCAGCATAACGCACCGGTAACGATGATGACGATCAGTCCCAGTGTTATGACAGAACTGTTTGAGAAAAATTCTAAGTGTCCTTGTTGGTCTTGCATTTTTGTTTTAGGTCTCCAAGCGTGTTATAACCTTCTTTCCTCGTCAATCTTTGCATGTTCAATTTGCTTTTCAAGAAAGGGCACAAATTCGTTAATCCAACGGTTAACTTTTTCCTCATTGTCGCTGTCCTGTATTTTAGATAATTTCTTTAGTTTCTCTTCATAGTGTAAACTGGCAGGTCCCCAGAATACTTCTGTTGCATAATTTGAAATCAGTGTATTTCTAACATCTCCATGATCTCCATATCTAATTAGAATATCTCGGGCTAAAGAGTCTTTCCATTCTTCAATCCGTAGAGTTTTTGGAACACATTCACTTGCAATAAACCACGCGCGATTATCTACGTCCCAATCAACCCATTCCCAGATAATTTTGCGTGGGATTAGCGTAAGTGCTCCTTTTTCTTTTTCTGTATCCGAAAGGTCTGCTTCTCTAAGCCATCTTGCTAAAGCTATAGTTCTTGAAAAATTATCTTTACTTGCCAAGTATTTACTAACGTACTTCCATACCTTGGTAGGATATTTTTTAGTTGTTTCAATAAGGAAAGAGCAACTCTTTGAAAAAGGATTAAAGATTGTTCTCCTACTACCGAAGGGAACCAGCATGAGTTGTACTAACTCCAAAGCCTTTTGAGGATAATGGTTTAGAAGTGCATTTGCTATTTTTGTCCAATAGAAATCTGTCATTGTATTGTACTGATAATTCTCGGGTTCTCTGAATAATTCTGGGTGTGAAAGCAGGCGGAATGTAAGTTCATCTGGTAATGTGAGTTCTGATTCTTGAAAAATATAATAACTGTGGAACAAATTCAAGGCAGTATGGACAGCTGACATGTCCGTGATATTTAATAGAAATTCTATCCAAGTCTTAAAGACATTTTCTGATAGACTGGTAATTGCAATTTTGTACTTGAATAATCCAAAATCGGAAATCTCAATAGTACCGCTTTCAGCAAGGTTAAGGATCTGAAGTCCAACATGATCTGTCAGTCCCGAATAGTGTGTGATTGACGGTACTATTTTGTTAAGAGTCGAATCCTCACAGAGAGCGTCAAGTTGTTTCTCCCATAGTGTTACATCTCTATCAAAGATTGCATGATAATAACCACCAAGAAAATATGCACTTGTATTTTCACCTGCGTTTCGTTGTGCCTCATGAAGCACGGATAGAAGGGAAAGATGTTCATCTATCCTTCCTAATTCATACCCAAACTTACTACCGTTCTTTGCTTCATCAGTAACGAGCCAAGATAATTCAGATTCCAATAGTGTAGGATTATTTATAGATTGTTTAGCGAGTTTTTCAAGGTGTGGTTTTATTTTATCAACTCCATCTTCGCGTGGATGGTCTTCAAGAATATTCATTCCAACATACCGTTGCATGAGTGAGTGAAAATCGGATCCAATCAATTCATCTCGGATTTTTTCAAAGCTCTGTCTAGTTTCGGGTGATAGACCTTTGTTATCCACATAAGAATCATCATGAAATAAAATTCGACTAATCGTCTCAATGATCTGTTTTTTGCTTGCATATCCGTTTTCGGTAATTTTTCTGACTGTGTCCGCAACCATATCGCTTAATTTGCGAATCCTTGCAATCGATTCTGCTTGTCCCAGCAGGGTTTCTACAACTTTTTCACGTCCATCTTTAGGCAAATACTCTAATTGTTCAAATAGAAGTTGCCATATTTGACGGTAGGCATCCCACCATTCACCATAAGTTTCGGGCTCCCAAAGTTTCGCTGTCCCACGTAGTTGCTGATTTCTTGCTCCAGAGATCCGTGTTAAATAAACCGACTTCAGGCTTTTACAGCAGGCGTTCAATGCAAGCTTGTGTCGTTCTTTTGATCCCGATTCAAATGCTTCTTTTAAGACAGGTAAACGTTCTATAGGCGGTGCTTCTGTGGGGGCTACCACGCCTGGTGCTAATGAGAAAAGTTCAGCAAATATTCCGCTTGCGTTATTCGAATAACCTTCATTTTCTGCTTCACCAAGGGCAAGAAGTAACCTTGCAGCATCTACAAACAGGTCCCGATGCATAGCTATTTTTTTAAGTGCAAACACCACATTCCTTCGTCCTTCTGTAAAATCTAATAGAGATTCCTTATCCCAGTTACCTATTGTTTGCATCAGACATTTTAATGCAGATTTGGGAGCTGCTTCAGTCAGTGTAAGAAAAAAACTACTGCCCAACCTCGTGTTTAGATATTCATTATTCTGAAAAGGACCGGTTGGTCCAAGATGGCCTTTAACTATTTTTAATGCGGGTTCTGATTTGGAAGTATAACGAAACATGTCATTAAACCCTTCAATCAACTTAGGGGGAAAGTCCTCAATGAAAGTGTCATAGTCAAACGGATTTCCATAAATTTGCCACCATTCCACCCATAACTTGAGCTGAAGAGCTATCGGTGTAATGTAGTACGTACTTCCTCCTTGAAGAATTTTGCGTTTCCTGAGGTCACCAATGATTTCTTGAAATCTGTGCCAAGTAACCTGTGGATTAGCTGCCTCAACTTTTTTGGCAATTGCTTGTGCTTCAATCACGAGAGACCTTTCAAATCCAAATTGCTTAAAGAGTGCTAAATGTCGAAGTACCAATTCTCTTTGTTGAACTTCTGATCTATTAGGATTCTCCTGTCCAAAGTCAATATAGAAATTCTTATAAAGATAATCATCAGTCAACAGGTGGGAGGGCTCTCCAGGGTGATTTGCAAGAATCCTACCTGTGTGCTGCGCCATTCTCGGAGAACCACTACAAAATTGCAGATATTGACTTGCCGTACCTTTGCGAACTCCATGTTCTTGAATGATAGTGAGAATCTGTTCATCTTCCAAGTGCTCTATTTCAAATTCGGTAATACCACTACCAGCAATTGGGTCGAAGTTGTTATAAATACTAATCAATTTAATTCGAGGTCCACGGCTTTGCAGTTTATCCCAAATATAAAATCTATTTTCTGGATCACACTCATCAATTATTAAAATTGCAGAAAAATGATTATCATCACGGAGAATTTCATTCATTAAATCACGGTCGCGAAACTGGGAGGCAGTGCAGTAAATAACAAGTGCGGCTAAATCCTTTTCCCTTGTTGCTTCAAGAACAAGTTTTGTTTTTCCAATGCCAGGTTCACCTAATACCCGCAGGTGGATTGCACTTGTATTGCTTCGCAATTCATTCTGGATTTTCGGTATCAGTTCCTTTTGTGATTGACTTGGGAAAAATTGAGTTAGCATAGTATCATCTTCAGACCAACTTTGATGACTTTGAAAAATAGCCCTATCTTTTCTATTTACCCACAACGCTAAAGAGGGGAACCGCTCAAGAAAACCCCTTAAGGTGTCCTGCATAAATATATCAACTTTGGGTTGCAAATAACCACACTGCTTTAAGTAATCTTCAATATGAGAACGAATTTTTGATCGTTGAGGTTCAACGGGATCAATTCCAGTGCAAACTAATATGTAAGTACCATCAACATCAAGGCAAGCTTGAATGCTCTCACCAAGGTTCTGTTTTCCAGGATCCTTTGTGCCAAACAATTCATTCTTGATAACTGATTTCTGCCACGGTTTAAATGTTTTTCCAGCTTTAATCTGGTAACTTGATTTTCCCTGCTGAATTAAGCCCTGCCCTCCTGTAATTTGGATATCAGTATTTACGGAAGCATCAACTCCCCCATCTGGAACATTATTCCAACTTGACACAGTAATATCACTGATTTCTATTCCAAGTCTTCTAGCTTCTGCCCAAAGCAACTTTTGAAAAAACTCAACCGATGTATTCTGATCAAGTCGCTCAAGATGTTCATTCTTTACAGTAAAGATTGTTTCATTATTCATTTTGTTCTCCGATGGTTAGTCCGCTGTCCCTTCCGATGATGCAAAGTCTGTCAACGAACTACCCTCAACCTTCTTACCGGGTAAACTTAGCACGGCTTCCACGATAAGGGCAATAATCATTCCGATAAGAAAAAGTTGCCAGAGTTCATTGGCTAATGCAGATGTATCTCCTACTTCAACGTCAATTCTCCGATACGATAACCCTTCAAATAACGCGTCTACTGTCTCAGTAGGTGCTGCTTTAGCAGTATCTTCAAGAGTACTGCGGTTCACGGCTGCCCAATAGGTTTCATCTTGATAGACACCCGCATGTAATCCGCGTTCGGAAAGAGCGGATGCGTTTTCTTCAGGGGCAACTGTCTTCCACTGGTCACGATCAGCGAGTGCATTGGGGGCTGCAACACGTTGGGACGCATCCATGAGAACATAAGTGCCTTCCGCTAAAGCCCTTTGCAATGCAACATAAAACACTACGCCGTCCCGCTCAAGAGAGGAATATTGTGCTGTAGGTAAAGTGCTGCAGAAATAAACGGCACCACGTTCAGAATTCACACGAGTTAACAACGGCGAATCGTCGTCGAACCTTGCTAAGGGAGTTCCCGCACTTTCAAACGCGCGATACTTAAAAAACCGTAGATCGTTCAATGGTAAGGCATTACCACTCTCAACATGTGCAAAAAGATCAGCATCCCCACGCCACCATGAGATTATATGGGGTTGATCTTCAGCGGTTTTCCAGTCGTTCCATTGTGTGTCAAATAATCTGTCACCACCGTGATGATTGGGTGGGAAGAATATAACGACTCCTCCACTATTGACAAAGTTCTGTATCTGTTCAGCGACTACGTCTTTAGGTAAAGCTGCTTGCCAGATCAAGAGTCCTATGTTTTCCCAATCAATTTCTCCGACTTTGTTGACAGAAATTACATCTGTCTGATGTTGAAGACGGTTATCCGTTGGAATCGTGAGTGCGCGTCGAAATGCTTCTCCAATCTTTGCCTCATCACTTACGATGATCGATCTCCGTATCGGTGGTTCAGAGAATACGAAGAAGTATCTATTGTCTATAGGGTTCGCGTCACCGGGTAAACCGACTGATCCCCATCCGGAACTGAGCGTTCCCTCAATCGGGATACGATGTCCTTTAATAGAAGCACCTAACACATCTAGCTCGACTTCGACAACGGAACTGACCTTATTAACTTTGAACTCAATTGGGACCCTTTGTATTGCAGTATTATTGCCTTCGGCACGGACAGTCACATCAAGTACGAGTTCAGCATTGTTTCCTTGCTGCCAGCGTTGTACATTTTCCACTCTCACAGATAAGTTGTTTGAGGCTGGTTCTGAATATGCCAGTAAGAAATGATTTACACCTTCTAATTGTGCCAATTCCTCTGTTATCGCCTCCCAACGTCCGCTGTCAACTGTCCAATCGTTTTCGCGCAGGTCTGAGCAGATCCATATATCCGCCCGTCCTGTGTTGTTCGCTTTCAAATATGTTAGAGCAGTTTCGAGCATACGGGGAATATTTGCGCTTGTAGCACTTGCCTCAGTCATCGGCAGGCTTAATAGTGCTTTCGGTGTATCTACATTCTGCATACGTCCAGTTGCACTATCAATTAAGATCAGATGTGCCCCGTAGTCTCCCTGTTCTAATAGATGTGCTATTTTCTTGAGTGCAGTAGACCTTTTTGATTCACCAGCTTGAAGGTTTTGTGCTTCCATACTGGCGGATCGGTCAAGTAGAACCATTGTAACATCAGGTTTGGCAAACCCGATACTGCCTAACCACCCGCCAGAGAGTGGGCGACTGATTGCAAATATCAGTGCGGCAATAGCGAGAACTCGCATCAGTAATATCAGAATATGTCGTAGGCGTGCCATCCCTTTGCTCATGCGTTTGGCTGTCATGAGAAACATCATCGCTGCCCAAGGAACAGTTCTGTGTCGCTGCTGATTGATTAAGTGGATAATAATCGGCAGAAGGGCTAATGGAAGTGCTATTAGCGTTAGAGGCTGAAGGAAGTTCATAGTTTATAGACTTATAGCTTAATTGTAATTTTTTCTAAACCGTTGATACCTTTAACATCAAGGATAACATCTGACTGCTTCAGTTTCAGCATATTCTCAAGTGAGTTAAGATCGACGACTTCTTGACCGTCAATAGCGATGATCAGCATCCCTTTCAGGATATTCGCTTTAAATCCGGAGGAGTGCGATTTAACTTTTTCCACGATCATACCGCGATCTTGTTCGGTTAGGTAATCATACCGCAGATGGCTGCCATTTTCCAATTTACGCAGTGCTAAGCCCAGTTTTTTCCATGAAGCAGACTCAGTATCTACGGCACGTCCTACTAACTTAAGAGGCATCTCTTCAATAGGGACATTGAGTGTAGTCTCTTTTGAGTCACGTAAGACTTTTAAGACACATGTTTTACCGATGGGATATTCCATGATGCTTTTCTCAAATTCATAAGTGTAAGTGATTTTTTCACCATCGTATTGAAGAATGATGTCATTTTGTCTTAATCCGCTTTTGTATGCGACTGAGTTTAACTTCACTCTTTTAACTTTGAGGCCATTTGAAGCGTTTCTCATATCAGCATCAATATACCCACGGATTACGCCTCCGTGTGCGATCAACTTCTGTCCAATTGTTTCAGCGATGTCGCAGTTAACAGCAAAAGTTGATCCTTCCCCCTGTTTAAGGGTGTTGATACCGATGACTTCACCGTGTATATTTAGTAATGGACCACCACTACTTCCTGGATGGATCCATGCATCTGTTTGGATGTAATTGTGATGGTATTGAAATAGGTCTCTATCTTCATGTGGATGGAAACAACGGTTCTTTCCACTAACGATTCCAGATGTCACAGTATACCTATATCGTAGTGGGTCACCGATAGCAATAGCGAGTTGTCCAACGCGAATGTTCCTTGGGTCCGCCATTGTGAGTACCGGACAAACATCATGTGTATCAATTTTTATGACAGCTACATCTGTATTCTTATCGGCACCGATTATTTTTGCATCATAAGAAGATCCGTCATGGAGTTCTACGATGATGTTTTGGGCGTCTTCCACTACATGTTCATTTGTTAAGATGTATCCATCTTCACGAAAGAGAAAACCTGATGCCCCCGATGGCTGTGTTGTAGGTTTACCATCTCTCATGAGTATTCTTTGCGTTGATATACTGACGATAGCAGGCATACTCTCTTCTACGACATTTATTAGAGCGTTTTCAAAAGAGCTTAATATTTCATAGTCACTGGGTTGATGCGCTGTTGTTGTAGTGCAAAAAATAATAATCACAACAGACAAGAAAAGTCCAAAAAACGAAAGTGTGTGCTTTTTCATTAATTTTTCCTCATTTTAATTTTCTTAGGTAAATGCAATATGCGTTGTAGGTTGGGTTGAGG
>CAZURU010000183.1:0-9915 GCA_964623585.1 uncultured bacterium | reverse complement strand
TTTGATAGTTGTATGAATCTCGGATTACGCGGAGGACACGCCAGATATATAGATGATCCCGGAAGGGATTTCTGGGTCATTATATAACTTTGGTCGACTACAAAGAAGCACAAACTGGAAAGTTTGTGCTACGGTGAAGTATTACATTTTGGCTACAAAGAAGCACAATCTAACAGAATGTGCTACTGTTCAAAGTGATATATGTGTTGGTATATACTATTTACTGTTCTTTGAAAAGTCAATGTCCTCAAATGTTTCTGCGGTAAGGACCTGATCAAACAGTTCATCAAGGTGGTCAAGGTCATTTATAGCAGTAATCTCATTGAGAACAGTGTCTGACTTATCAGCGAACCGATAATGTACTATTTTGAGAACGCCTGTACGTTTCTCGTTGATTCTACCTTCTTCAAGCCCTTCGGCTTTTCCTTCTTCAAGTCCTTCGGTTTTTCCTTCAGCTTTTCCTAATTTGTGAGCATGTGGTGCCAGGTGTTCTATGATTGGTGCATGTTCCATGGTTTCCTCCAATATGATATCTATAATTGTCTGTGAATCGCAAATTAAATTTCCTAAGACTGATAGACTTGCAAGATATGCTGGCTTATTCGGCACGTCCATGCTATCAGCAACCCGCACACAACGCCGAAGCCATTCGTCAGCATCTATATCCGGTTGGTGTCCCATTAACGGTGTAAATGGGATCAATCCTATAATTCTTGCATCAAGTATCTTCTGTCCATCAAGATCAATTAATCGGAAAACTTTGTATTCAATTGAGATATTATGATTCTCAATATTCTGTTCATATCTACCCGGATCGTTCTTTCCAGCATCCGGTCGTAGATAAATCACATTTGAATAAACTGGTAAACGATATGTTTCAATTGCTCTAATGATATAACCCGCCATGCGAAGCGACATCTCTGGGTCAAAACTATCATCAGTTTGAAATTCAATATGCACAAGTATTTCTTTACCGTTGTATATCGTTTTGATAAGTGAATCTGCTTTATGCATTTGAACAGTAGGTTGTTCTGGTGTAATGATCTCCAGTACTGTTATGTCCGTTGCTTCAAATCCGAAGCAGAGGTCTACAAAGTCTTGAGCATTTGTCTCAACATATTTCTTTGAGGTGGTATCAAAAATTGCCATTCTGCTACTTATTGAAATTGTAAAAATCCCTTTATAGATACTCAGGGTAATCCATTTAATATCTTTTATTTTATATCATATATGAATACATTTGTCAAGTTTAAAATATCGTAATTGATATTTTATTTTTTCTGTGATAAAATTAAAATGGTTTGAATCAACTTAAGGAAATAGATTCCTGCATGTCGCTTACTGCAAAGAAGGTAAAATCAATTCCTAATACATTCATAACAACCCCCTCTTCAATACTACCCAAATAGATAGTTTAAGCAGCAAGAGTTTTGATCGGATATTCTGATGAATCGGACGTTGGTGCTGTCCAGAAGGGGCTCCAATCCGTTGCACCATTCTGCCCTATATAGAGTGTTTTTCCGATAGCTGCCCATGCGGTTCCATCGGCAGCGAAAGCGATGGAGCTGGTACTTATACGATCTGCTTGTTCTGTGAGTTGATCGTTGAGGTCAGTCCAAGTTGAACCCCCGTCATCCGAACGACATAACCAAGCACCTCCGCCTCTCGGACCTCTCTGGACTGAGGCAAGCATTAAGTCGGGGTCAGTAGGATCTATCGCAATAGCTGTACCATATCGTACAGGTAACCCTTCAAGTCTGTTTATCCACGAGTCACCTCGGTCTTTACTTACATAGACACCGTTTGCGGTATTAGCAAATACCTGATTATCGTCTGCGGGACACGTAGCAACCTGATGTACATCTTTATTCAGGTCCGGTGTAACAGGTTCCCATGAAACACCTTCATCGGGTGAACGCATGATACTGCCGACATGGATATCTGCGTAACAGAAACCGTCTTTAGTCTTAGCCAATGTCCGCACTGCAGGTGGACCTCCCCAGGGTGTATACCAGTCTTTCCTGCATTCTAAATCATCAAAAGTTTGAATTCGTTCTGCGGGACCTTCCTCTCCAACGAGACGATAGACATAAGCACCTTCATCCGTTCCGATCAGTAGTGTCAAGGGGTCTTCACGAATAAAAAGCAGGGAAGCAATTGGGTCTTCAATCCCAGTTGGAATTTTTATTGAGGTCTGGTTCTTCTCACCATTCGGTGTTAGAATCAAGAGCGTCCCATCTGAAAGTGCAACTGCTATGGACTGCATTTCTGGTATTGAAATTAACGTGCCGTAGTTATCACTAATTTCGGGACTTTGTTGTTCAGTTGCATTGTATATTTCAATAGGTTTACTATTTCCATTATCTTCAATGGAATAGATGGCATTTTTTGTAGCAAAAAACATTATGTGTTCTCCTTTTCTGTGCTGACAGTTACCTATCCTTCATCGGAGTCTGATAAATCTCCCGTTGTCGGATGATTCCATATACCTACGATTGCAATGATAAATCCTATCGCATTTATAAACGCACCATATTGAATCTCTTCAACATCATAGCCATAGATACTAACATCAAACCTTTCCCCAAAGAACAGTCTGATAAAACAGTATAGTCCAATACCACTGCAAATCGTCACCATTATTCTTGAGAGTTTAACCTTTATGAATGTTTGTCTATTCAATACTAAACTTGTGACAATAATAAACAAAGTGACTATGGAAACTAACAAAACAGAAGATGAGTTGTTTGCAAGTTCAACCCCTGTGTAATCGTCATCCCAGGGGAATGCAAAACTAAGTAAAGCCACAACACCCCCGACAAGTGTTATAACACGTGAATACTGCTTCATTTTTTATCTCCAATATCATCAAATTCAGCTAGTAGATAGTCCAGATTAAATATGTAGGTCGCGATTCGGAGATCGCTCCTACCAAATTCCTCTATATTGCAAATGATTTTTCATCATCAAGTTCCATCATAGCAAACCAGGTGTTGATGTTCTCAGACTCTGCAT
The DNA here is from genome assembly GCA_964623585.1 of uncultured bacterium. Lineage (GTDB taxonomy): Bacteria > Poribacteria > WGA-4E > WGA-4E > WGA-3G > MSPOR6. The sequence continues at coordinate 6,900 of CAZURU010000183.1, read as the reverse complement.
TAATTTTCTTAAGCATTCTTGCCATCATAGCTTTATGCCGTTCAGTTTCAGGACCCATTTGACTAATCTTTTCATTGAATTCTTTGATGTCATTATCACTTTTTGCGTAGTTTTCTTTCAACCATGCTTCAACATCCTCGTCGGTAGAATGTTTTCTAAGTGCTTCGGTAAAGTCGTCAGCAGAAACGCCGAGAAAACCGAGTGCCATTCTATCTATACCAGAATCCTCAGCATAAAAATACTCGCCTAAAGTTTCCCCAATAAATGCCCTTCCTTTATCTATCAAGCGTGCTAAGTGCACCATTCCATAGACATCTGTACTATTTGGACTTCTCGGTGCTCGTCTTTGTAGATCAACGATACCGAAACTCAACTCATCGTCTAAGTCTTGTAAAGCAACCCATGTATTGATGTCTGTTCGAGTTGGATCTACCTCTTTCCGTAGTGCTTCAAAACGTTCACGTGTCGTTTCATTAGGACCGCGATTGACCATAGCGAGATTGAAAGTGTCAATTTCTTCTGCTGATTTATCACAGTTTTCCAGTACCCATTCACCGATCTCAATATCATTTGGGTTTTTTACTGCTGCATTTTGGAAATCGTCAGCGGAAACACCGAGGAATTCCAAAATACGAACATCTTGACCGGACGTATCACCGAATTTATAGTCTCCAATTTTTCCTGCGCGTTCTGCCCGTGCTTTATCTGCCATACGGGCAACACCACAGATACCCGCAATATCTCTTGCGCGTGCACTACGTGGTGGACGCACAGTCAGATCAACCTGCCAAAAACAACCCCAATCATCCAGTTCAATTGATTGCAGTACTGTCTTGATATCCGTGCGTTCCGGTGCGAATTTCGCAAGACGTTCTTCCAAAAGTTGTTTATGTTTCTTGTCAGCGGGTAGTTTGTCAAGTTCTGATCTGTTGAATTCCTCAATTTCCTCGGTAGATCTGTTTCCTTTTTCAAGCATCCACTTGCTGAGTGCACTATCATCGTATTCGTCTGCTGCCTCCGCAAAGTCATCTGCCGTAATATCCAAGAAGGTTAATATTCGTCGGTCTAATCCGGAGTATCTTCCATAGACAAATTCTCCGAGTGTCTCATCGTTGTGTGCGCGTGCCTTGTCTGTCATTCGTGCGGCACCCACAATCCCCGCAACACCAAGATTAGAGGGACGACGTGGTGGTTGGCGTGTCAAATCCATAATAATTCGTTTCCTTTCAATTCTTCTAAATTTGTGTTAACATGTCTACAGCGTTTATTATATCATAGTTGGCAGGAATGTCAATTAAAATCTAAGAAAGGAACTCTTACACAATGAAAACAAGGTTATTTTTAACTATATTGGTGTTCCTCATACTCTTTTTAGCATATAATTCTACCATATTCTCGCAGGACTATACGCAATTAAATTTGCCTGAACATGCAAAAGCACGTCTTGGAAAAGGAACAATACTTGATATTCAGTTGTCTCCTGATGGTAATCGGTTAGCAATATCCAGTACCACAGGGGTTTGGCTTTATGACGTTAGTATGAATGCGCGAAACACACCCCTTATCAGATTTGATACGCAATATACTTCTACGATGGCATTTTCACCGGATAGTGAGACACTTGCGACCAGCGGGTATGACAAGATGATGCGTTTCTGGAATGCAGATACGGGTGAACTAAGGCTGAAATTCGATACACCTGACGGACCTTTCAGGTCTATGAAGTTTTCCCCGGATAGCAAAACCCTTATAAGTCAGAATTGGAATGGTGTCGTGTGGATTTGGAATGTTACCAACGGAGAACAGTTAGCAACTTTAAACCCAAATTTACCTAAACTCAGTCCCAGAAAATATAGAGAATGGCGACGCGCAATTGATGCATATATCTACAAAACGGGTGATACTGTATTTGCTGTTGGAAAAAAGGATGGGACAATAGGTTTACGAAATGCAAAAACCGATAGAGAGACACGCACGTTTACTACAGTTACGACTGATAGTACCGTCTTACCTATTCAATATCTACACCCCTATTCTTATGATCCAGATGTGAGGGCTGGCGATCATTCTATTAAATGGGTGAAGAGACTAAGATTTGCTCCCGATGGCAGCACACTTGTAAGTACTTTTGACTACCGACGCGCACGTTCAGATGGAACGAGTGCAACGGGAGAATCAATTGAGATATGGGATGTAAACACAGGCGAGCAACTCGCTATGCTGCAAGGAAGTACAAAAGTGACTTTTTCTGGGGATGGCAAGACCGTTGCTCTGTTTGATAATAGAGGATATGTGCTATGGGATATCCCTTCACGTAAAAGGATCGCTGAATTTCCGAAAGATGTTAAAATAAGGTTTTCAGGTGACGGCAAAACGCTTGCTATTATTGATGAAAATGGATTTAAAATATGGGACATTGCAACACAAAGTGTCATGACTGCACACAGTGAGATTTTAGAATGGTTAGACGCATATCCCTGGTGGTTTATTTTATCATACAATGGATCAACTCTTACTACTCATGATAACAACGGTGTAGTTGCTTTGCGGGAAACGCGAGACTCTCAGAAACTGCGTTTCATAACCACAGGGTATAGAAAACTGGGGACTATTGCGTTTTCACACGAGGACAAATTCCTCGCAAGTAGAGAGCATGGTAACATTCAATTATGGGATGTGAACAGTGGTAGAAAAAGACAAGTAAATACAGCTAATTACATCAATAACTTAGTTTTGGGAATAGACGATAAAACTATTATCAGCGAGGGTGTAATAAGTCAGAACGAAAGTAAGATTCAGGTTTTAGATGTTTCCACTGGAGAACATATTGATGGTTTTACTGTCAACAAGGTAGATCACAAAAACTCCTATACTGCATTTGGTGATGGAACAATTATCGATCTACATACCAAAAGTGTTTTTACGCCGCATGGCGAAAGTGTGGCTATCGAGACAAACGAAGGCATCGAAATATGGGATGTTCAAAATAAAAAACAGGTGAATACTTTTAATGATAATAATGTGAAAAACAGTCGGGTGAGTGTATTTGCTTTAGCACCTGATGGAAAGACGCTTGTCGTTGGAACGGATCGCGATGTTAAGCTATGGGATACACAAACAGGTAAACATACCACGCTGAAAACCTCAACAAACTGGGAAAATAGAATTTTAGATACAGTGGGCTTACACAGAAATAGAATCTATACATTAGCGGTTTCACCTGATGGTCAGTCGATTTCAGCGGGAGGAGAAGATAAGACAGTTTACGTGTGGAAAATTCCAGAAATTCTTCCAGATACAATACTCAAGCATGACCACGTAGTTAGCAAACTGACATTTTCACATGATGGCAACCTTCTTGCAAGTGGTGACACATCTGGCAAAATTTACTTATGGGAATTAAAGACCGGACAACGCATTGCCATATACAACGGACATGGAAGTTTCATTAGTGAACTAACCTTTGCGTCAGATGGCAAAACACTTGCAAGTGTTTGTGGTGGAAATGGATACTTAGGCTATAACGCCGGAACTATTGTACTTTGGGACGTGCCTTCTAACTGAAAGCCTAAAGAGAATAAAACCGCTTTAAACACCCCATGATTCTATGTCCTTTCTTTTTATGTGAGAATGTTGTATCATATCTAATAGAGATCATTTATCATATTTTCAGCGTGCTTCAATTGAAATCTAATACCATTTCTAAATCAAAATGCCTCTTTACTGTAGCACATTCTGTTAGATTGTGCCGTTCACCGCTTCATTTCTAAACAGTCGGTAATGAGAGAAAAATTAATTGAAATGGTATAAGAACAGGTGTGTTCAAACAGCAAAGGAGGAAATACCATGGAAAATTCAGAACATATTCAAGAAATCTTAGAACGACTCAAAAACCTTTCGTCTGGACAACAGAGACAAGTATTAGATTATGTGTTGGAGTTGTCAGGAGAAACGCCAAAGGACTTATCAAGCAAAGAACTGCTCAAACTTGTTGGCACAATTTCAAAGGAAGATTTAGAGATTATGAAACAAGCAATTGAAGAAGGTTGCGAACAAGTATACGGATCTTAGTAGAATGTACTTAATTGACACAAACATAGCAATAGCTTTATTTGCAGGTGATGAGGTTGTTAAAGAGAAAGTAAGAAATGCAGAATTCATTTATCGTGGGAAAGTAAAGAAAGCACTTGGACAACGTGAGGCAGCAGAAATAGATTTTAATAAGGCAAAGGAACTGGAAGTCGATAAATGAAAAACAAAACTATTCTCATTATCTCCATACTCGGTGTGCTGCTATCAATTATCCTAAGTGGTATCTACCTGAATTTCTCATACTTTGAACCAGATACCGCTTCGTATCTATTTCAGGCAAAACTGTTTGCCCAAGGTAAAATATCTATTCCTGTCCCGCCACAAACGATAAACGGTGAAATAACGATAGAACCGAATGGCAAACCGATGCCAGAATATGGATTTTCTCCGTCGCCGCACATCAACATGCTGAATGGAAAATGGTATTCCAAATACCCGTTCGGTAACGCGCTGATGATGATGTTTGGCGTATTTATTAACGCCCCTTGGCTCATTCCAGCTCTTGCAACAGGTGGAGCACTCTTCCTGCTATTCTTATTGGTAAGGGATACGTATGGAAAACAGATCGCATTGATTGCTGCAGTCATCGCACTTATTTCACCTGCAACTGCAGGCATGGGGTCAACGTGGTTTAGCGAACCCGTCAGCCGGTTTTTCCTTACACTCTTCATGTTTAGTTTGGTCAGAACACTGAATAACCCTGGCGATGTAATCTATCCATTAATTTCAGGTTCCGCATTGGGTTATGCATTTAATACACGTCCACTGTCTGCCATGGTCTTCGGATTTGTAGGTGGTGCTTTTGCTCTATACCACTTATACAAACCCGCAAAAAGTGAGGAGTCAACTCCTGAATCTGATACAGAAGTTTTGGATAATTCGCAAACACGGAGACAACTAATTCGCCAGTTAGGTGTTTTCTTGATTCCGTTTGCTGTGTTAGTCCTTATATGTATGTCATGGAATTACCATTTTACTGACGATCCCTTCATGTTCACACATACGGCAGCACAGCCTCACGACAAAATCGGTTTTGGAAAGCGCACCGAGGGGTACTATTCCGATATTGAAAACGCATGGGAATTTAAGCCCGAATGGTCAGTCAAAAGAACGTGGCGACACATACTACCTTGCATCAGTTTTAACGCACTCGGTTGGGGAAATTATCACCCCAGACTACTTATAGAACCTAAGTTAACTTTCCGATTTTTCATAGATTTTTTACCACTACTGATACCGTGGTTTCTTGCATTCATTCCTTTTTTCCATAAATCACGAAATAGATACGATGTGTTATGCCTCTCTCTCATCGTAGTAAGTCTATTACTTTATGCATTCTTCTATTTTGAGGGTTCTACGTGGGGATTCACACCTGTCAATGCACGTTACTACACGGAGGCGATATTCCTCAGTTTCATTCCACTGGTCGCGCGAGGGGTCTATATCATCTACGAACGTGCAAAAGAACTGACTTGGAGAAACGCGCTTGCTTTTGTTACAGGCTTGTGTCTACTGTTGTTCAGTGTAAACCTTGTATGGAGTTATGTACGAATTGGCAAAGTCTATCAGAACTGGAGTAGTGTCTATCAGAAGTTACCGCCGTTGGTTAAGCAATCAGATATTCACAATGCTGTTATTTTCATACCCGGTACCAGAGATGCACCGATTGGTGATTATCCGTTCAAAGGTCTGGATGAAGCGGATATAGTCTATTTCAAGACTGGACCAAAACCGAGATGGGGTTTAACGAACAGCGATTGGAAAGCAGTCTACACACAGTATTTTGAAGGTAGAGATGCTTATCTTTACGAAGCTGGTCCGAACAAACTAAAACCTTTATCTCTTGAAATCACAGAGTGAATTTCAATTGCCCAGTTGACATTAAACTCCTGCACTGTAAACTAAAAGCATGAAATTTCGTTTTAGATAGGCAAATTAATAATGCATTCAGATGCATTCATCTGAATAGTTTCACTAAATTACATTATCCTATAAGTTTTACGGGTACAATAACAAAAAGGAGAAAATATCATGTTTAGATTACGGACCTTCAAAAAACTAGCTTTACTTGCAATTTTGCTGACAGTTCCTGTTTATGTTTTTACCGGTTGTGAAAGAACAAAGGTAGAAAATGTCTTTGAATTCGAGAGTTTAGACTTTATTGATACACCTTGGGAAATAGTATCGGTTAATGACCAACCGATTGGATCCCTTCTGGAGTCTGACCCAGAATCCCCACCACTTACATTCGCTGTTACCGCAAATAGTTTGGTATTTCATGCTTCTGGTGATTTGACAGGTGAAATACAAATCACACTCTCAGGTGAATCTCCAGGGGACGAAGAGAAATCAGAAACGTGGGAGTTTACCTATACAATAACAGGAAAATATACCGCGGAAGAGACAACATTAACAATAGACTCAGAAAAAGTTGAGATTGATGTGGTGGTAACCCTTACCCCCAGAGAAGCATGGGAGCAACAAATAGAAGGGAACACATTAGAGCAAGTGCAAGACGAATTAGCAGCTGTATATGAAATGGATTTTACAGAGGATGATTCACCATTTCCATTCACAGTCGGTGTCAATTATACACAACAGACCGAAGAAAATACACTCACACTGTCTGGCTCTGGAGAGAAAATTCTGTTAAAGAAGAAAACAGAATGATGTAATTCCTTAAGTTTGAATGGAGCAAATCACAAATGGTGTAGGGGTGGAGAATCGTCACCTCTACATCATTTACTACTTTTTACCATTTCTATTATTTATTCTCTCATTACCGACTGTTTAGAAATGAAGCGGTGA
>CAZURU010000182.1:6157-9918 GCA_964623585.1 uncultured bacterium | reverse complement strand
GCTTCATTTCTAAACAGTCGGTAATGAGAGAACAATTAATTGAAATGGTATTACTCACGTAAATCTATGGAGAATTCCGACACAAAATTAATTTTTTTGATAAATTTTTTCAGAATTGACAACAAAAGCGATTTGATATAGAATAGAGTTGTTGAATTCCTTATAGACTTATGCAATAAGTCTAAGGTAAAGGAATCAGGAATGAGTCAAACAGGAAAAGTCTTGATGTGGACTTTAAAGTCTATAATATTCAATAGAAAGGATGTTAATATGAAGGTAATTTGTTATTCAAAAATTTTTCTTTTGTCTGTTTTAGGAATGATGGTGTTCTGCGGATGTGAGTATATTGACGATGTAAAACAACCCGGTCCTCCAAATGAAATGGAGATAACTCCGCTTCGGGTCACAATGATTTATCCGAACGATTGTGTCAGTACGGCTGCATACTGCCAAGGCTTCCATTTCGGTTTAATAGAAGCTGAGGCAGAATTTGGGATTCATCTAACGGAAGTCAACGGGATGGAAAATGATCCCGTGGCTACAGAGATGATTATGAGAGACGCAGCACAGAATTCAGATCTCGTTCTGGCAGCGGGATTTCAATTGGGTGAAACCGTTGCCACAATAGCACCAGAATTCCCTTATGTAAAGTTTGCAATGTTTGATGTCGTGCTGGATATACCTAACGTGGCATCGGTAAACTATAAGTCAAACGAAGGTTCATTTCTGGTTGGTGCAATCGCAGCACTAAAGACAGAGAGCAACAAGATCGGGTTTATTGGTGGTGTTGATATTCCGTTGATACAAAGCTTTGGAGCAGGGTACATCGCTGGAATCCTTGAGATAAATCCGGACGCAGAAATATCTTTGGACTATGTGAGTGAAGATGTGTCTGGATTCACACAACCCGATAAAGCGAAAGAAATTGCTTTAGCACAATATGCAAGCGGGGTTGATGTAATCTATGCTGCTGCGGGTGGGTCTGGTCAAGGTGTGCTTGAAGCTGCACAGGAACAGTCAAAATATATCATCTGGGTTGATGATAACGGTAATCATCTTGCACCAGGCACTGTGTTGACAAGTATGGCAAAAGAAATTTCTGCTTCAGCAAAGATTATCGTTAGAGAAACTCTGGAAGATAGATTCATGGGAGGCATCCGCTACTTCGGATTAGAAGATGGGGGTGTGTATTACGCAGTAGATGAACACAACCGTAATCTGCTTTCTGATGAAATTATTGAAACCGTAGAATCGCTGAAATCAAAGATCATTACAGGTGAAATTGTCGTTCCAAACTCGATCACTTTCACTACGGAAAATTAACAGGAGAAAAATATGCTTGATCACCAATATCCTTATCCAGAATTTGAAGCGAGACGTAGTATCCTTGCTGGTATTTTGTTAGCTATAATCACTTGCGGAATCTACAGTCTTTACTGGCAGTATAAACAGATGGAAACACTCAACGCATGGTTAGGTAGAAACGATTATTCTTTTTGGTTATGGTTTTTTGTTTGCATTCTGACATGCGGTCTTTTCGGTATATATTATGAATATAAAATGGCATGCGGGATCAATGAAATTCAGCACAATAAAGGTATGTATGTTGATACAGGCCTACCAGTTATTTGTGTGCTGTTAGCAATATTCAGTATTGGAATCGCTTCTATGGCAATCCAACAGTTTCAGATTAACAGACTCTACGGTGACACTTCTGATGGTTAACCACGTCAACCTTGCGCGCCTATTCCTTACTGGACTAGGTATAATTGCCATCTATACTTTCATGTCAGAGAAATCAGCAGGGGATGTTACGCTGATTCCATGTCTCTTTCATAGTGTGACCGAAATACCGTGTCCTGGATGTGGGATGACGCGTGCATGTATTTCTATCTCACAAGCAAATTTCGCCGATGCGTGGTATTATCACCCCTTCTCATTTCTTATTGTAGGTCTCTGTATTGCAGTGGCATTTTTCCCATTGCAGACAAGAAAAATCTGGAGCAATTACACACAAAAAACACGAACAATAGTCCTCATATTGGGTATAGTGTTTTGCCTCTCAATTTGGATTGTGAAGATTAAGAACGGATTTTAGTCTATAAACTCACATTATGAGGTCAAGGACTTTCCTCCATAAATTCATCATCGTGCATGATTTCCTGTAGTCCTGTACCGATACCGAAGGCGACAAGACAGATACCGAAGCAGATTATAAACAACATCCGGTGTCCAATAAGGGACACAAGGAGTCCACCTAATACAGGCGCAAAACTGGTGGGGAGGAGTAAGGTGTTCATAAATCCAATATAACTCGGACGACTACGCGGCGGTGCAATGTTTAGCATGTAGGACATGAATCCGACCATCACACCGTTCGCCAAGACACCACCAATTGTGAAGATTAACAGAAAGGCGGGTACATAGAATGCGGACGGTAACAGCTCTGAAAAGAACGCAATGATAGGCGGAAATGACATAAGACCGGCAGTGATAATCAATAACCACCGGACGCCATATTTTTCTCCAATATAACCCCAGATAGCATTTGAAACTACGCCACTTAATGCTGAACAGACGATGAAGAAACCGATTGTCGCTTCAGACACACCCAAATAATCCAACGCATAAGGAACATAGAACGGAGATGCCATTGCAGAAAAGTGCGTTCCAATACGGAAGAAGATGAACCTACGATAATTCTTGTCCGTACGTAGAAAATGGGGTCCCTGCTTCAAGTGTTGCCACAACGGTTGACGTGATGCGTTAACAGGATGGATAGGTTCGCGTATACCCAAGAAACTAATGAAAGAGAAAAATGCAGTACAGACTGAGCAGATAAAGAGAAATGCATAATTAGACGGAAAAACGAGTTCTGTCTCTATCTGACATATTGAAGTGATGATGTATAACGTGATTGTCTTAAACGCCTGCGTAATCCATCCGAAAAAGCCGGTAAACTCATCTTCGTTCCCAAGCATAGCACGTACCAATAAGCCGACCCAGATCCCAAAGAAACCACCGAGGAGTTGCCGTAAACTAAAGAAACGGGCCCGACGATTCGGCGCAATTGATTTTGAGATGATGTCCATATAGGGTAGTGTTGAAACACCCATAGCAGATGAGGATAGAAAGTAGAAGCCCAAAAAACATGCAGCGAGTAAGATCGGTTGCTGTGAGCCAATACCTATAGTACAGAAGAATATAGCAAGCCAAGCAAACACACGGATGCACATACCGATAGCATAAAAAGGCATCTTGCGTTGACGATGTTCTAAAAGGTTGGAGACTAAAAGTTGAGGCCACATCCAACCTGCTGTCATCATGGAACCGGTCAGACCGACCAAGAGATTCGACGCAGTAAGACGATGGATGAATGCTGAAAGGACCGTACCAGAATCAACTAAGGCGAGATTGATTCGCATTAAGGTACCTTGAAGCAATGCAAACCCGAAGTTACGGGTTTGGTTAACTCTTTTTTTATACATTCCTTTTTTCGCGTTTTCTCTCTATGGTGATGTTCAGTTCCGCTTCCTGTAATTTGCACAAACAACATACTGCACTCTGCTTTTTGACAGAATTTTGCTGAATTAGTTGAGATAAACATATATTTGGTAAAGTGTGAATGAATCTGAAGCCAAATTTCAATTCTCTTTACAGAGATGTAGATTTATGGTAAATTTGAACTTATAAATGAATCTTATCAGTGCTAAATGAAGATTAAATAATTAATTCGGTAATTTTCTGTTTGCATGATGCAG
>CAZURU010000182.1:0-6147 GCA_964623585.1 uncultured bacterium | reverse complement strand
CTGCCCTGCTGGCGAGGTTTCCTAACCTCGCCAAATTACCAAAATATTTTCTTAAACTTCATAAAGCACACAAAGGAGCGAGTATGGAACCTCTTCGAATTGGATTTCTTGGTGCGGGTGGTTTTGCAAGACACACTATCTATCCCGCTTTGCATTTAGCACCTGTTGCATTGCAAGCAGTTTGCGATATGGACGAAAACAGGGCAAAATCTGCTGCTGGAAAATTCGGTACAGACAGATATTATACAGACCTTAATGAGATGTTTGAGAAAGAGGATCTGGAGGCAGTCATCATCTCTATGGGACCGGATCCCAGACAGCAACTTGTACTTGATACGTTGGCTGCAGGCTATCATGTGTTTACACCCAAACCCCCAGCACCATCGCTTGAACAGACCCTTGAATTAGCGGAGGCATCTGAAAAGCATGGGAAAACATTGATGGTCAACTTTCAACGCAGATTTAGTCTCGGCGTTCGAGAAGCGAGAAGAATTATGCAGACCGAGTCTTTCGGTCAACTCACCCAACTTTTCTGCTCATTCTGTAGTGGTCCTTACGGTTCAGTCAAACACTATCTCCTTGATTTCGCTATTCATCATTTTGATTTAGCACGACACATTGCTGGTGCTGAGGTGAAGGAACTTTGTGTCTTTCACAATGAGGTGGGAAAACAAGGCTCGTTTGCTGTTGCTGTCGAGTATAGCAACGGGGCAGTCGGTACTTTGCAGTTGAGTAGTCAACGTCTGTGGCAACGTAATTATGACCATATTGAAGTTACGGGTCAGCACGAATACATCGTTTTAGAAGGACTATGGGGTTTCGAGCATTATACCGGTAGCGGCAATACCTTTCATTCAAACTTTTCTGATCAACGCAATGGTGAACTAACGGGTGACGGGATCAGTCTAACGGAATTTGCGAACGCTATTCGTGAAGACAGAGAACCTATATCCAGTATCCAAGATTGTGTTGGCACGATGCGATTTTATGATGCCGTGTTGCAGCGTAAGAAAGGTGTTATCTCTCTTGCTGATGCGTAGAAATCGGGATTATCTCATGCCTATAGTAGGACTGTCTGATACCAATAGGTTGAATATTGGTATTAGCACAGTTTTTCCAAGTAATACCATTTCTAAATGAAAATGCCTCTTTACTGTAGCACATTCTGTTAGATTGTGCCGTTCACCGCTTCATCTCTAAACAGTCGGTGTTGATCCTTGAGAAAATCCATCTCTCTGTATGCTGTCTGATGGATCTGTTTCGGTGAGTATCCTTGACAATAGTAGTCAGTAGGATATTCACACTTTACCCGTTTCTTTTCCCATCCTTTAGCTTCAAAACCTGCTGCGAATGCATCATTTAAATCTCTTGGACTATATAAGGATTTTCCTACCATTGTAAGTTCTTCACTTTTTTTGGTTTTACATTGTGTAGCATCTACGGACGCAATTATCGCACCTACCTCATTCAACAAATTAGAGTGTGAGTCTTTAATTGAGTCCCCGTCATTGAAAGAATACTTAGCAGCAATTATCATAACTGTTTATTTCCATTCTAAAGGGAGTTGAGCTGCCTGCTCATTTCCTGAAGGTTGATGTATCGGTTTTCCCATTGGACGTAACAACAATTCTCCATCAGAAAACTTTTTTATACGTTCCCGAGTAATACGAACATAATCAGCATCTATTTCTGAAGCAATTGCTTTTCGGTGGTGATGTAAAGCAGCGATGATTGATGAACCAACACCGCAATAAGGATCAAAGACAACACCATCAGAATGGGTCAATGCTAACACACATCGTTGAACTAATTCTACAGGAAATTGACAAGGATGTTCAGTCTTCTCAGGATGATTTGCTTTGACATTTGGAATATCCCAAACACCATCTTCCCAGTCATGGGTTATAACATCCCAAACATCAGATGGATTCTTCCCAAGTGGATTACCTGAAAGTTGTCCGCGTTTTGGTCCTTTGAAATGTCGCTTACCCGGATATTTTGCAGGAATTCTTACTGGGTCAAGATTAAATATATAATCATCACCTTTTGAAAACCATAGAATCACCTCATACCTACCTGAAAACCGTTTCGTACAGTGTAAACCGTTGGAATATGTCTTATGAGTTCATCACAATTTCCTTCAAATAATACTACGTCAACATTAGCATCGTATATGTCCGAAATGGAAATATGACGTTTAGCAAAATCAAATGTCTCTTTAATTTCATGCATAGTTGTTACCTTTTTTGTGTAAACTGATTAATAGCATTATACTCTATAATTATTTGGTTGATCAATCTAAAGATACAGTATTGAAATACCTACCAATTTGTATAGGACCCGTCATCTCTTTGATAGCCGCTTGGGGGTCCGTATTCCTGTGTGGTAACATTTTTGAGTGCTTCTTCGTTGAATTCTATGCCCAATCCAGGGGATTCGGGGGGTAACAGATGTCCGGATTCATAAGGGACTTGCACGGGGAAAACATCTGTCAATGAAGACATCGGCGCACGTGGAAGTTCCTGCACACCAACAAGTGAAGACGCTAAACAGAGATGTAAACATGCAGCTGTAGATACAGGTCCCAAAGGGTTGTGGGGTGCTAAGTGAATGTAATGTGTTTCACACCATCCTGCGATTTTCCGTGCCTCAGTTAATCCTCCCGCTATACACAAGTCCACACGACAGTAGTCTAATAGGTCTTCTTCAATAACTTCTCTGAAAGTCCATTTGCTATCGTACTGTTCACCCACAGCAATTGGCACGGAAGTCTGTTGTCGGAGTCTTCTAAGACTTGCTGGGTTTTCACTTCTAAGCGGGTCCTCAATGAAGAAGGGATTATACTGTTCAACACTCTTACAAAAATCCAAACTATCTGCTGGATCAAGGCGTGTATGCACATCAACGAGTATGTTTATATCATCTCCTAATGCTTCCCGGACAGCTTTTACCTGTTCTATCCCGTATTTTACAGCGCGTCTCGGTTCAAAAGTGCCCTTTTCTGTGGCATCATCGCTTCCATCTGCTAATCCCAATCTTGCGAACTTCCATCCTTCCTCCTGTGTTTTCCGACAACTCTCAACAAGTTTCTCTATTGAACTACCACCGTTATGTGGATAACAGGCGACCTTGTCTCTTGTACGTCCTCCCAGTAATTCATATACAGGAACATTTAATGCCTTTCCTTTGATATCCCACAACGCGATGTCCACAGCACTGACAGCTGCAGATTGAACAACACCCCCTGGAAAGAAGCCACCTCGGAACATAACTTGCCATAGATGTTCGATTCGGAATGGGTCTGCCCCGATGAGAATTGGATCAAACGACCGTACGACTTCAGCTAAAGCAATAGCGCGACGCCTGATACCGCCTTCACCGACGCCGTATATGCCGGTATCAGTCTCTACTTTGACGAAAAAATGTCCTGATGAAGAAACGAAAGATTCAACATCGGTTATTTTCATAATTTATTCCTCATACCGCGTCTCCCTTCTTATACAGCATCTAAAGAGGGTGTGTTATCCTGACAATAGACGGGACGGAAGAGCGTCTGTCTCTTGAATGGCATTTCTTCAAGATGTCTTGGATTCGGTTGCCACTTGTGCCATTTGTTTCCTACGGTATTATAGCAATTGAAAATTGCGACACGGTCATGTGTATCATCTGTCCATTTTGCGCCGGTGTGTGTAATTGCTTCGGTAAACACCAACATTGATCCTGCAGGACAACTGTAGTCTTCCCATAGGGGTGAATCTCTGTCTGCAGTAGACTTTGGCGCGGGAAACGCACCTTTATGACTTCCTGTTAAAAACATCGTTCCACCGCCGCGTTCTTTAACAGGGTTAAGTTCCCAAACAACCCGTGTGAGTCCACTGTGTGCTCTGTCGTGGTGTAAATGGTAAGTATGTGAATTACCAGGGAAATTGAGCATACCACGTCCGCCGTGAGGTCGGAAGTTATCGTGTCCCACTCCTCGTATGGTGAGAAACGTGCCTTCAAACCTAAATCCGTAGCAGTTATCGTTTGCGTATCCGGAGGTCAGAAATTCGTTCATGAAACCTAATACAACCGGGTGATCTGTAAGTGTCTCCAGTGGACCGCCGATTGATGAACGATGCTGTTCTGAGATTGATTCTGGGTCCTGTTGGAGTTGATAACAGAATTCGCGCATCTCTTTGGTTTCAGTTTCACTCAGAACACTTGGAAACAGGAGCCAACCACGGGTATCAAACAAGAATCGTTGTTCTTCAGTGAGTGGGATTGCCGGTAAATTGTCTGCATTTGTTGTTGGATTTGGCATAGTAATCTCCAGAAAAGTTGTTAGTCTTTCTTTGTTCCGTATAGTCGTTCAGTTTCTTCTTTCAACCAAGAACCGTAATCTCGTGGCATTTTGTCTGGTGGGCTTAACCCATTATCCTTACGCCATCTCAGTAACGGGTGTTCTCGGTTACTCTGTGGTAGGTCAACGCGTTTTCCATATACTGCTGATTCAAAGACTCCCATAAGAATCTCTAAGACATGACGTCCTTCTTCACCGCTACATTCATGTTCACGGTCTTCATCAAGTGCGTTCACATATTCGTCAACGATACAGTAGTCATCAGGATCCGCACCATTATCTTTGTCAAAATGTTCAGGGATTATAGGTGTTAGTTTCTCCCATCTGTCATGCATGCCATCGGGCAGAAAATGTGGTGTTGGTAGCCACCATGCCCCTTTCAGTTCAGACCAGAACAGTCTACCTTCACTTCCGTAGAGTTCAAGCATGTATGCATCACTACTGACCTTTTGAAACCTCTGCTGAATTAATGTTCCGGTTACATTGTCATCAAATTGTAGTGTTGATGTGGTATATTCACCTACGACAGTCCCCATTCCAACAGGTGCTGGTATAACGTCCTCTGGTGTCAGTCGTCTACCGCCAGCGGTTGCTTGTGTTACGATACTTCTACAGTGTCCTCCGAATCGTAGCATGTTGTTAACGACATGCGTTCCAATATTCATGAGTCCGTACCCCGCATAGTATCCTTTACCGCATGCGGACATGTATCTGAGTTGACCAATTTTTCCTTCCTGAAGAGTCTTTGCCACTGCTTGAATAGTTGGACTGACGCGGCGTTGATGGTGCACGACGACGCGGGCGTTTTTCTCTTTTGCTTTTCTGATGATGGCATCCGCTTGAACTAAATCAACACAAATCGGCTTTTCGACTTCAATGTTCACACCGTGCTCAAGCACTTGCATACAGAGAGAGTAGTGCAAGTCTGTGGCTGTCGGAATTGCGACTATATCAGGTTTCGTCTGCTGAATCATTTCATCTAAGTCTGAAAACAGTGCAGACACATTGACGATCTTACCAAGTGCTGTAAGTCTATCCGCAACAAGGTCACAGAGTGCAACTATTTCTGTGCGTGGATGTGCATGGTAGGCTTTAGCTGCGGATGTTCCTCTACTACGACACCCTAATATTGCTACTCGATATTTTTTCATGTATGGAATACCCATAATCCCTTCATAGTCTGTTAGAATCACACATACGGATTTGCCTTAATACTATCTTATTGTTTGTCCTCTGTCAAGTAATTAAGTTTAGGACTTACGCACTCCCCCGGTAGGTGCGGTTTCCTAACCGCACCGAATTCTGTGAAAATACGTGAAATTTGGTCATATTGCGTAAGCCCTGAAGTTGTTATTTGAGAGGATTAAAGTTGACTTTCATAGTAAGAATTGAATATAATAGTCAGATGGAAACAGTGTATAATATGCCTAAGCACCAGGGGATCTTGTAAAAGTCAGTCTTGTAGCACAAGATATCCGAAGGTTCAGAAAATGGTTGATGAATTTCAGTGGCAAAATATCCACATTTGAATGTAAAATTTAGTATCAAAATTAAGTTACTACAATTTGAAAACGACTGAATATTTTAAACATGTGCGTCAGAGATCTGACAGAATCAATATCAAAACCGAATGGATTATGGATACCATCAGGAATCCAATTTATACAGAAACGCAAACTGATGGTAGAATCAGAAAATGGAAGTTGATTTCAGAGGAAAACAAGTTTCTTAGAGTGATCTTATACCAATATTAATTATTATTCTTCCATTCTTCCGTAGGTTGGGTTGAGGAACGAAACCCAACA
>CAZURU010000181.1:0-9946 GCA_964623585.1 uncultured bacterium | reverse complement strand
TGGATTTTTTCTTGAATTAACTTTTAGCGTTTTATCTAATTGCTGTTTTGTGAATAGTGTAGCATAATTTACGACAGAAGTCTATTGCAAATTGTAGTTTGAATGTGTAAAGTCAATGAAAAAACTTGAAGTTCAAGCCCAGCAAAACTACAATGAGGGGAGATACACTAAACTTGTCGTCCTATCATGAACAATCTTGATTTTCAGAACGTTCAGGACTATCGTGACAGTATAAAAGAGCAGAATCAATCAATCCCATGTTCCTCACAATACGCTTTAATAATCGGTAAGAAAGTATTAGCATATTTTTCTGTTTTTGATGGACCAACACCGTGCATCAACTTGAAAGACGCTATAGTGGTTGGATAATAGGTCGCCATTGCTTGCAATGCTCTATCGTGGAAAACTACAAAGTGCTGCACATCCTCAAGTCTTGCAATTCTGTCTCGTTCAACTCGAAGCAAGTCAAATAATCCTGTGTCATATTCTGAAAGAATGTCAGATGTTGTACAGTGAATAGAATCAACCGATAGACCGAAGAATTGGTCACCTCTCTTCAGTATTTCCCATCCCTTCTTTGTTACGCTAAGACTTCCATGTTGAGGGTCTCGTGCTACCAAATCATGTTGAATGAATTGGTAAGACATATATCGCCACTGCGTCTTACTATGATCTGTTCCAATCCCGTAGGTAGAGAGACGGTCATGTCCGTTTTCCAGAATTCTTTTCTGCTGCGATCCTCGTAACACGTCTATAATATAAGTTTCACCAAACAATTCATTGGTACGAAGTATGCATGAAAGAAACTTCTGAGCAGGAATTGTTAAGTCCACACGATTCTCATTAGCATTACGACAATTGTCACACATACCGCAATTGTCTTGTTCATATTCCTCTCCAAAGTAAGACAACATCATTTTACGTCGACAGGTATTAGCAGTTGCCCACGACACAAGTGTATGCAAACGTTCCCGTCGTCCCTTCATTTCAGATGATGCTCCCTTATCTATGAAGTGATTTATGGTATCTACATCTCCATAACTAAACAGTAACAGACATTCCGCTGGAAGTCCATCACGTCCACTACGACCAATCTCCTGATAATAAGATTCAGGTTCTTTCGGTAACCCCGCGTGAAGTATAAACCTTACATCAGCTTTATCTATTCCCATGCCGAAGGCAACTGTAGCAACTATTATCTGTATATCTCCTTTAATAAAGGCTTCCTGATTCTTTCTCCGCGTTTCGTTATCTAACTTTGCATGATAAGGACGTATAGCATAACGTCTGGCGTCTAAATTGCGGCATAACGATTCTACCTGCTTTATCGTTTGACAGTAGATAATACCTGATTCTTGGGGATGTTTACGGAGAAAAGCAAGGGTTTGTTCTAACAATTCAACTTTCGGTTCAACCGAGATGTATAAATTTTGCCTGTCAAAACTGGCAATAAAAGTATTATCATCTGAAATGTTAAGTAATTGCTGGATGTCATTTTGAACTCGGGTAGTTGCAGTGGCAGTTAATGCTACACAAACGGCACTTTTGAATCGTTGACGAACTGAAACCAAGTCTCTATATTCAGGTCTAAAATCATGCCCCCATTGCGATATACAGTGTGCTTCATCAATGGCAATACATTTAACATTTGCTTCATCAAGCATCACAAGTATTTCAGGTCGTACGAGTGTTTCTGGTGCTACATAGAGTAATTTGAGGTCTCCGTTCCTGACTGCCTGCATAGTCTTTAAATACGCTGAGTGGTTAAGCATACTGTTGAGAAAAGCTGCGTTGATGTTCCTGTTTCGCAACTTCACTACTTGATCCTCCATGAGAGATATCAGAGGTGAAACAACGACAGTCATACCATCAAAAATAAGAGCAGGTAATTGATAACAGAGAGACTTTCCGCCACCTGTCGGCAAGACAACTAAAGCATCTCGTCCTTCAAGGATATTATCTATTATCACATTCTGATAAGGACGAAACGTCTCATGTCCAAAAACACGCTGAAGTACTGCTAACGGATTTTGTGTTGAAATCTGTAAGAGGGAGATTTCAGATTCTGTAGACCGTTCCGATTCAACTTGTTCCACATGCTCAAGAAACCAACCTGAAATCTGGACATAGTGCCGTTCTTCAAGGTCAGGTCGATCTTCGGGTCTCCAACGATGTGAAAGGGATACACGTAAGAGCATGTTTTCTGGTATCATCTCAAGCGGCTCTTGGAAACCGACGAATGTAAGCGTGCAACCCCCATTATCGGTAGGGTACCGGTATCGTATCCGTCTATCATCTGTATCACGTTCAAGAGGCAGATCAGGTCTCCAAAAGACTGTGCTGTATGATGGGACATCGTTTCCAGCAGGAACATAAAGGGATCCATTGCGCGTCGTCTGTAATAGTCCCTCATAAAGTATCTGAGGATTTCCAGTTTTGGGAGGCATCAAGAGTTCAATAGAGGTAACTAAACATACCGTATCTGGTTCGGCATGTATAAATCGCTTCTCATGCACCACAATATCCTCAACATGCGGCGGAATCAGCGAAGTTTCTGGTACAGGCTCAGCGGTTATCTCCCAAATATCACCTACATTGTATTCTCTGTTTGCCCCGTCGTGTGGGTCAGCATTAAATGGTATAAGTCGAACACTTTCTCCCGTTTCCGTAATTGCACCAATGCATGCGCCTTTTGCCATACGAGTTTTCGCAACAATAAGAACTCTCACGGTAAAATATCCTCAACCTCCATATCAAACGTTTCCGCCAATTTATCTGCTACTAAAGAACGATGACAGGCTTCAGGGGCAGTTTCCACACAGAAAAGCGCAACAATTTGTGCATCCGATTCCAACTCGTCAAGTAAACTTTGCGGGTCAAAGGTATTAAGGCATTCGGCATGATAAGCTTCAATGAACGCTTCTCCGAGTTCTGTACGTTTACGTTTAGCAGTTTTCGTTGCTTTATCCGCTGCTGCCTGCTTTTCTCTAACGGTTTTCGTTGGTCCCAGGTCTTTACGATAGATGTAGCGGATGCCAAGTTCTTCAAGCCGCGCCTGCAACCGCTTACTATTCGCAAATGCGTAAGTTGCCCCTCGCACGCCTCTTCTGCTGCGGATATCGCAGAATGTATCTACCTTTGCTTTACATAATGCCTCAAAAAAACCAACTTCGTCAAAGCCGTATACACCGATGGTGACAATTTTTATTTTCATAAACGTTTATTTATGCTTTTTCCGAGAATGAAACGTCTCTTCTCCAAACAAACTCATCTGTCCACCCGTAATCCGCTCAATTACTTCTTCCTGCGTTATCTCCTGACTATTTTCATCAATATGAACGACAGGTAAATCCTGTGTAATGAGTGTTGCACCGATAAGTTTAGTTCGGTGGCACTGCTCAGGTTTTCCCTCACTGCACATAAGCGCAACGCGCTGCTGTTGTGAGAAAGCAGTCTGTAGACGTTCAATACCGCGTTGGAAGAACTCCGCACTCTTGACCTTTTCGTAATCAACTATACCGTTCACGTAACAGGATTCATCGTCAGGTTTGCCACCGATTAAGTTCCCCATATACACATAACGAATATCGTGACGTTCCAGTCTATTCTCAAGTGGTTTCTTAGAAAACTCCGGTTTATACCCGGAATGTGGAATAGAACGGACATCAATCAGGTAAGCAATCCTATACTGCTGAAGCACTGCAATGAAATCTTCTATTGAGCGGCTCCCGTAACCTATCGTATAAATTGGGATGGTATCTTCTGTTATTTCCATAATAGATAAATGATACCATATTGACAACTAACAATCAACTGATTTTAGTTTGCCACATTACACAGCTATACAATTTGACAAAGAACTGCTTAATCTGTTAAAATTGTAAACACTTACTATAATAGTCCGTCTATAATAGTCCGTTTTTAACATTGTATTTTAGTGTCTACAAACAGTCCCTTTGAACACAATTCAATATGAACTGCAGTACACTTTGAATTGTGTAGTGCGACATAATAGAAACAGTGAGGAGAAAAGTTGCATGAAAAGAAACAGATCCAAAATATCTTTACCTATCTCATTAGGGTGTTATTAGAAAGATATGCGAATTATAATACTCTTCTCGACACTGCTTATTATCTCTTTCCCAAACGTTGTGCGGGATACTGCTGCTGATCCTGAACACGATTTCACATTCGTTCGTCTTGAATATAGAGGAGACCTTACTGCACTCAGCAATTGGGAGGTAGACTATCCCGCTTCTGACCGTAACTTCATTTATCAACTGCGCAAGCAGACCAACATAAACGTAGCCCCTGATAGTAAGAAGATCGCTGTATGGTCTGAGGAGTTATTCAAATATCCGTTTGCTTATGTATTAGAAGTCGGAAGTATGAGACTGAGCAAGCCTGATGCTGATAACCTACGCGAATACCTATTACGCGGAGGATTTATCTTTGTAGATGATTTTCACGGAGGATTAGAGTGGAAGTGGTTCTATAAGGAATTCAAAAAGATATTCCCAAACCGAGAACCGGTAGATATTCCGATCACGCATCCGATTTTCCGCTGTTTCTATAAAATAGAAAAACTGATACAAATTCCTGGACTGCGTGCACTCTTTAGTGGACAGACTTATGAACGTTTTGATGGACATCCTGCCCGCTATCTCGGTGTTTTTGATGATAAGGGACGTCTCATGATGATGATATGTTACAATTCTGACTTGGGGGATGCATGGGAACACGCAGCAGAAGATTACTATCCAAAAGAGTATTCAAATATAGCGTTGAAAATCGGTATCAACGCAGTTATCTATACGCTTACACACTAATTAACCAATATTACCTTGGTTTTGAACTGCTACAAATATCATACAACAACTGTTCAAGCAACAGTTCACCATCAACACTCGTCGTCTTCATCTGGATTTCTACCGCCAAAGTTTTCTCTAATGCATGCCTCAACTCCGTCGTAGTGAATGCATGGAGTGACTGGAATATTTTAAAGGCAACATAAGGATTACGTTTCATGATGTTATGTGATGCGGATTGCGGCAAAATATCACCGAACTCCTCAGCAAGTGGTTGAAATATATTCTTTATGAAGTTCTCGTATCGCGTTTGCCTACCGATGGGTTTGAGTTTTTTTCGTTCTGCTATCAACTTCGCCTGAAGCGTCAAACGGATATGACTTATGATCGCTGCAATAATGAGAAACGGGTCTTGACCGCTCAATACTATTTCCCGTAGGCTTTTCAACGCTTGCCGAGGTGAACGTTTTCCAATTGCATCGGTGAGATCAAAAATTCTGTCATAAGTGTTTTGTGGCACTAAGTTGCGAACATCCGCCTCATCAATTTGTTGTTTATCACCGACAAAATTGGTTATCTTGTTAATCGCTTCCGCAATGGTCTGCATATCGCCCCCGGTGCGTTGTCGAAGTTGTTCAAAAGCACGCGGTGTAATCTTCTTATTGTAGGATGCAAACTTGTCAACCACCTTTTTATAGAGCGGATCCTGATTGAGTGCTCCTCTCCTCTCCTGAGGATTAAAGGCGACATACCTACCGACATCCCGAATCGCTTTCGCAAACCGATTCCTTTCGCTAACCTCATCCTTTATTGTAAATACAAGTATACTTGTTTCTGGTAGATCGTCTTGGAGCCATTCCAAAAACAGTTCGGCATCGTTATCGGAGTTACCGCTTTCAGATTGGCTATCCAGTTGTGCAAGTTGTGGAAGACTTGCGGCAAGTTGGGGTAAACGCGTCAGAAACGCCCGCACATCTTCGGTTAATCCATCACCAAGCGTTTCACTGATCTCTTCAATTGCGTTGTTAAAATCTGGGTGTCCAGTCGCAATCTGTTCTATAGGAACACCTAATAGTTTGGCAATATCCGTAACACATTTTTGAGCATCCGCAGATTCAATTTGCATTGCCTTACGGAGTGTTGTTAGGGGAGAAGTCGTACGTTTTTGTGATTTGAAAGCGGGAAAATCATCTACTACAGTGACTCGCCATTCCGACATCACAGGATAGACTTCCACACTGCTAAGAATATCCCTAACGGAAGCGGTATTTCCATCAAAATAGGTAAGGTTGAAATCGCGGGTGTCAGGTGTTAATAGTTTATCCAACATCTGTTTGAGTGTACCTTCAATTAGGAAGGTCTCCTTCCCACAGAGTAGATAAACCGGAAAAATCTTGTTTCCTTCTATTTCATTAAGTATGTTTATAGGTTTTTGTTTCATACCGACAAACTGCCTTTATTGGGATTGCTGTGTCATTCTCACAAGCGCGGTAGGTGCGATTTCCCAATTGCGCTGGAATTCTCCTAATATCAATTGCAATTAGATTGGACGAATAATCACTTTAACTTTTGTCCCTTTCGGTGGAATAACATCCGTATTGACACGATAGGTGCGATCATCAATTCCACCAGGCAGCGGGTGATTGAGAATGGAATCTGGGTCACGATGCACTGCAATTATATTGTGTGTGAGTTGTGAGGTATACTGCCCCGTTCTAATCCGTCCTCCCGTGAAGACCCAATGTGTTTTCTCCATCGGTTGTTTGGTAAATTTATTCCACACCAACTCGCGGGCAGTCTTAGAGACAACCTTATTCCCCTGTTTCCATTCAACCCAGACTTGAACATCAGAACCCTCTGGGTCGTGCGGGTCTCCTTGAGCTTCAAGGTTCATCCCAGGGCTAAGCTCTAACATTCCGAGTGCAAGAAATATAGAAAATGGTTCTGCATCAAGCATCAATATACTTTCATGAGACGGTCCAAGCAGTCCACATGCAAAAAATTCAATTGTTGTATCTCCCGTTGCGATGTTGATTTCACCTGCGATCACTACCTCCTTTTTGTTAGTATCAAGCATGACATTGCCAACCTGATAAACACCTTTAGAGATTTCCTTCGGTTTTACCATTGCAGCATCTATAGGTGAGGTTGATTTTGGATACACAGTAACCGTAGTCGAGTCCGAATTATCCCTACTGTCAGAATCATTAAAGTCCACTTGGACAGAAACGGTCGTATCACCCTCCTGTTTTGGCACCCAATCAACTGTAACCTCTGTTTCATTGATAGAGGGTGTCCAGAATACTTCTGCTGTCTCTATCTCCTCGTCATCAGCAAAGAACTTTACGCTCAAAGTTTCATCTATCTGGGTACCGTTATTTGTCAGTGTTACCTTCAATCTAATGGGTTCTCCAACGCGCGGCGAAGGCGGAGAAAACCGTAACGTCTGTGGAACAACAACGATATTAGGTTCTGTTGGACCTACGAGCGCGCGACTCAGTGTCATCACTGCGAAACAGGTCGCTAAAAAATCACTCTCCGCACCGTGCCATCTACCATCCGGATGTTGCCTTTTGACCATCATTCGAGATATTTCATCATACCAGTCGTGTCCTGCTAATGTTTTCAATTTAGGTGGGATGTCACAGAAACGTTGTAGAGAGAGAAGATAATAGTAGAGCCATGAATTACACCCTGGATTTCGGGTAAGTGACCAGTATTTTTGTAGCCAATCGACCCCATTTTGTATCTGAGAATCTTCAGTAGAAACGCCACATGCGCGTAGTGCCCACAACCCTGTTGCTGTCATACTGCCGTAGACTCCGATCGCCCAAGGGGAACCGTTGTCAACCAAATTATAGAGCCATCCCCCTGTCTTTATCTGGTTGCGCCGAATCCATTTCTCAGCCCGTTCCCACGTCTGTTCTGGGATTTCAAGTCCCCACTGTTTTGCAGCGTATAGTGCATAGATTACCATGTTCATGTGTGCCCCATCTGCTGAGAGTCCATATCCCCAGCCGCCATCATCTCTTGAATCAGCGAACTCGTTCCCTTCAACGGGGAGCTGTTTTTTCACCAATTGGTTCACAGCGAATTGCGCGTTTCGCTTATATTCTGCATTTCCAGTCGCTACCAGTACAGGTATGAGGACAGCATACTGGTAAACATCAAGCGTATTCCAATCCTGTTCCATCAGGAATTTAACACCTTTTTGGACAGAGTAGTCCGTTGTTGTTCGTCCGGATGCAAGTAATGCTTGTAGTGCCAAAGCGGTTTCCTGTAACGGGTCTTCACCGAAATTCCATTTTGATCCTGGCACAAAGTTCTCCGCAAGACCTTTCAGACTGGCGTTACAGTTGAAACAAGTTAGAATGATCTGGTTCTCAACCCCACACTGCAAACAGGTACGACTACTCTTTCCTTGACGCGATTCTATCCATGCAACCCCTCTGTCTATTGCCGCTTGAATTTCTTCGGGGGTTACCTGAGGAAACGTTTTAGGTGTGGCTGTTATTGCAGCGTGGGTAACGTTGTTCTTACGGTTAGATTCTTGAATATGCTTTTCGCCAGATGGATTGACATAAGCATATATCTCTGTTGTGCCTGCGGGAGGTTGCCACTGAACAGACACACGGTTGGTTTCACCAATTTTCAAATCCAAAATAACATCATTAACCAATATTTGGAGAGGGTCTGTCTTTATTTCTCCTTCGTACAGATCAACGCGTAAATCTTCATTCATCGTTGGGGTTGCTTCACCTACGTTTTTCACTTCAACCCAAATGGTAATTTCTTCACCTTCAACGGGGTTTGTATTAGAGAAGGTAATACTTGTGGCGTCCACCTGAAAATCGGGGAGTTGTGCATAAGCAGGCACAACAAGAAGGAGGACAAAGAACAGTTTTATTGAAAATGCGACTAATTTTCTCATAGTTCACCTCCTAGAGGCAAAATCATGGATTATTAATTTCCTTCCCAGAATCCGATTGAAACCGTTGAGGGGGTCGGTATATTATTTGCGAATCGTTTTTGTCCATTTGCAGTCCACTTGCTCACCTCTCCGCCGAATGTTGGTCCGAGCAGGTCGGCAACCCATATCTCACCATCAGCGGGGGAATACGAAACAGCAACAATCGTAATTCCTGCCTCAAATTCTTTGAGTTTCGTGCCAGTGGGAGACAGGTTAATCAACATATTGTTATTTGCAGCAACCCACACACTGCCATCCTTTGGATTAACACTGGGAGAAACAGGTCCCATGATATCTTCTTTTTTTACTAATACATCACCTGTTGGAGAAAGCCGTACTAGTGTATTATGTTTTGTGTCTGCCACCCATACATTTCCTTGATAGTCGACGGATAAACCGCCTTTGGGTTCTTTCATAGGGGGTCCAGTGGCGACCTTATTTCCATCAGCATCATACCGGCCGATAGGGCCTTTACCATCTGTTATCCAGCAGCTGCCATCTTTTGGGTTTACGGTTACGTTGAACCGCCCGACATCAATATTGGCTGGGCCGTCCGGTGGAATTACTTGTGCAAGGACACTTTTACCATCAGCAGAAATTTTCCTTACCCCATCAAGTCCAGCGATCCAGACAGTACCGTCAGCGGGGTTAATTGAAATCCCTGAGGGTTTCTTGATTACTGGTGCTTGTGTAAAGGAACCCGCAGCAGGGTCGTATCTGAAGACTGCGTCACCTGCCGAAGCTGCGATCCAAACAATACCATTCGTCGGGTTGACTTCCACGGCACTTGCATTTGTTAGATCTTGGATAGCATTCGGGTCTGCCGCACCATTTGCATGTAATTTATAGACAGATACCCCACCGCTAACAACCCAACATTCTCCATTGTATTTACTGTGTGCAGTAGCGACACACATCATAAGAAGCATCACTACCCATAAGGATTTTTTCATCACTCGTTTTTCCTCATTCGATCAATAGATTTTTAATATAGAATAGACATAATAGAACTTGTAGTTAAGATTCTATCATTTTTCTTCTCAAATATCAAGCGTTTTGTGTGATGAGTGTTTTGTCTGAACCTGGATTGGCAGGATTATAGGATTTTCAGGATAAGAATTCGCATCATCAAATAACCCAATAAAGTTGACTACAAGAACTTTACACA